>WJKD01000437.1 GCA_014729315.1 Promethearchaeota archaeon
ATATCCTTTGAACAGCTTAAACCAAATATAGCTATGACTATCAATATGACAAAATATTTGAATTTATTTAATTGAAATAAGTCTGACATCTTATTACCTCATAAATTTTTTGATAAAGAACTTTGACCAGCAAAAATCCTAAGGGAATTTCACAGCAATATTAACGGTTGCGTCATTATTCTTTTTTTCGTCTTCCTGGGATAACAGTAAGTAAGCCGCCCCTCCGCCTACCAAAGCAGCGCCACCCAGAATATAAAGCACGGTTTTACTACCCCCTTTATCTTCTTTCTTAATTTCTTCATCGTGTGCTCGCTTTTGTTGTTTTAGAAATTCAGATGAAAGATTTAATTTAGCATTGATGCTATTTCCTCCTTTGGTCACTTCTACCTGCTGTTCCCAGACATCAAAGTTGTTCTTTACGATACGAATCTTATGAGGACCCATGCTTAAATTCTTAATCAACGGCGTTTCACCTTCTATAACGCCGTCAATGAATACGCTGGCGCCAGTCGGATCAGATTTGATGTTGACTTCTTCGATCAGCCTTCCCATATATCGCTTTTCGATTTTCCGTGCCAGGCTCTCCACCATATTTCTGATCTCCACACCGCTTTCGCTACTGGCATGTTCTGCCAATAATGCCTCACCGCTTTGGGTATCAATCAGCCGAATGTCTGTTTCCACCAGCGCCCCAAATTTAGAGACATTTCCGAATACCAGGATGTCCACCCCTAATATCTCTCCAATTTGTTTGGCAGTTTTAGAATCAACAGCACCAGAGATTTGAAAAGCCATTTCATTCATCATCTGCTCGATTTCACTTCTTTCAATCACTTGAAAAACCCTGCCGTTAATGAGTTCTGTCATCAGCATCCCGGCAATAGACTCTCCGAATTCTTCCTGCTTAGCGGCTGCGTTAGCATCAGTCAGCGGCAAAACTGCAATTCTTGGCTGTTCTGACTCTTGCTTCATTTGACCAAACAGATTAGAATATTGACTAAATATCAAAGTAAATGTAAAACAAAATAATAAAATTGACGAAGTTACTTTTTTAACCATTTTATTCTCCTTGTTTACTATTTTTTGAGATATGTCATTTTAACGTCAATATTTATGTATAGTTATAGAAAATCAATTCTCATAAGGAAATGTAGATTTTCTAAATTTTTTTATTTCATTATTCCCAAAAGTCCCTCAAAACCCTCAAAATTTTCTCCGTAATTTCAGAAGAATAGTCGAGATCATATATTAATAAGGCTGGTGAAAAATTGTGGCAGAGTGCTGTTGCTTGATCCAAAGTTGAGGCTGTAAATATTGAATATCCTTCTGACGACAAATATGCCCTTGCTGATTTCAAGGCTTCTAAATTTTCTGAAACAATTAGTATTTTTTTTGAGGCATCCGTATGTCCGTTCTTTTCCTTTTGACGTGAATTCATATATTACGATTTGGCAATATATATACCATGCTTTTAAAATATTTTGCTGCTAAGTCGCTTAAAGTAATATTTTAAAAAGCTTATCAATAGGAATAATATTATTGGGAAGGTTTTTTGAGGAAGCAGAAAGAAGAAAAGCGTCTGCGATAACAGACGCATCGCAAAAAATTACTGTTACATTTTAAAGACTACTAAGCTATTAAAGTTTTTACTGTAGTTTGAAATCTTTAAGTAACTTAAAAAAGTAACTGCGGTTTAAGCCCAGCTGCCTGGCGGCTTCTGCTTTATTACCATCGACATCATTTAATGTCCGACGAATAAGTAACTTTTTAAATTCATTCACAGCTTGTACGAAGTTGCATTTGCTTTTCAATTCACCATTCTCGTGACTTACAATTTCAGGGGGGAGGTGCTCTATATCTATGGTTTTGTCATGACATAAAATAACTGCACGCTCAATCACATTTTCTAATTCCCTTACATTGCCCGGCCATTTATATGTTTGCAGGATTCCCAGCACTCTTGTTGATATTTTTTTAATCTCTTTTTGCTCTCGTTTTGAAAAATATTTTAAAAAATAATCGGCTAAAATAGGAATATCCTCTAATCGTTCTCTTAATGGAGGGAGGTTAATACGAATCGTATTTAACCGATAAAAAAGATCTCGTCTGAACATTCCCTGTTTAATTAACTTTAGCAAATTCTTATTTGTTGCAGAAACGATTCGAACATTTACATGAATTGTCTCAGTACTACCAAGACGTTCAATTTCTTGCTGTTGCAATGCGCGTAATATTTTACATTGTAAAAACGGAGCCATGTCTCCTATTTCATCCAAAAACATTGTACCTTCGTTAGCTAATTCAAATTTGCCTGGTTTTAACTCTCTTGCACCAGTGAATGCTCCTTTTTCATATCCAAATAATTCGCTTTCCAATAAATTCTCAGGGATGG
The DNA here is from genome assembly GCA_014729315.1 of Promethearchaeota archaeon. Next base: position 2,393 of record WJKD01000437.1, read on the forward strand.
CGCCTGAATTAACAACAACAAACGGTTTACCCTCCCGTGAACTATTTGAATGAATTGCTCTGGCAATAAGTTCTTTCCCAGTTCCGCTTTCACCCTGTATTAGAACATTGGATTGCGTATCCGAAACTTCGGTAACCATCCTTAATTCTTTTTTCAATTTTGGGCTTTTACCGATAATCGATAGGGAGTGATTAGGAATTTTATACTCAAAATTTAAATACGTTTGATCATTCATGGTCGATCTATATGTTTTGGTCTGTTTTTTAAAATTAAACAATGAGAAGCCTATTTACATAAATTTATCTTTTATCAGGATTGTTTTATACTCAACTTATATTTTATTAATAACTTAATATTTTATTATTAGACATGCAAGTATTAAATAAAATATAACATTTGAATTCCTCCTACATTTTCCAGATCAGCAGCAACTTCAATTGGAATAAAATACTCAGCAGGAAATAGATAATCTTCTCCGCTTTCGTCGATGATGCGCACGTCCCTATGTATCTAATATATAAAAAAATGAACAAGATGCAAACGTATTTTTGATTTAGATTACCATTCTAAAATCACAGCCGCTTCATTATGGAAATCGAGATTGAATAACCGCTTTCAGTGACCGAAATTGCCCAATAAACCCTGAAACATAAAACCTGTTAAATCGTAAAACGGACAACAAATTGAAAACAATATTATTAGGAAAATAATTCAAAGAGCGACGGAGTATATGATGAAACGGACACATGCATTATTAGCAGTAATTCTTATTCTGGGTTTTAGCATTTTGCAGTTTAGCTGTTCCGGCGGCAACGCAGAAGCTAACAAAGAATCTGCGCGGGCAAAAGCAGCTCCGCCGGATTCCACAAACTCAGATTCGACACAGACCGATTCTTCGAAAACAAATGATGAAAATAAACAGGCAAAAATCGAAGAGGAGTTGATCCCGGTGGAAGTTACGACAGTGGGGCAGGGATCGATCGCTTCATATTTGCTGCTCAGCTCGAACCTCGAAACTGAGAAGATGGCGGATGTGTTCTCGCGGGTGCAGGGTTTGGTCGAGAAATTATATGTCGAAGAGGGCGATTTTGTAAAAAAAGGACAGGTGCTGATGGGGCTGGAGGCAGAGGAATATGCCCTGGCAGAGGAAAAAGCGCGCATCAACTACGAGCAGCAGAAGAGCGCATTTGAGCGCATCAGCTCGATGCATAATAAAGATTTGCTAAGCGACGATGAATATGAGCAGGCAAAGTTCACGCTGGATGCCGCACGGATCGAGTGGGAGCAAGCGAAATTGAATCTCGATTACACGAACATCACTGCGCCGATCAATGGTGTCGTTGTAGACCGGTTGCGCAAGATTGGC
>WJKD01000438.1 GCA_014729315.1 Promethearchaeota archaeon
AAAGAAATCGGCGTAAGAGAAGGATTGCCAAATAGTCTCAGAGAATTAGAAGAATTCATTAATAGTAACGAAATAAAACAAGTGGTTTCAACAATCTCTTAGGATATAAAAGAATTGCGATACAATAAGTTTTAATTTTTTCTCATATTTTTATTTATTATAAAAATTCAAAAGCGCTCTTAGTATAGTGGTCAGTATCCACGGTTGCCATCCGTGGGACCCGGGTTCAATTCCCGGAGGGCGCATCTTCATATTCTAATAGCGCACAATTCAACTTAGTAAACTTAATAATTGAGCTATTATTTTCGTCTTTTTATATTAATTTTCATTAAATCAATCCTTTTGAATATAAAACCTTAATAATCTTCACTTTTATATCCAATATACTGACAACAAAATTGACTTTTATGGAAGAATTAAAAGAATTGTATTCCAAGCTTAAAACCATTGAAAATTACGAGGAGCGAGAAAAGCTTTGGATAGAAATAATTAAAAAAAATAGAATTCTCTTAGAAGAGAAAAAACAAAAGATTAACGAGTTAATGGGTAGTCGGGTTAAAGATATCAAAGAGTTAGGACAAATGTTGGATACCCAGTTGAAAAATTTTAATAAAGTGAAAAATATCTTAGCTTCGAAAAAAAAGTTGAAAAATTCCGATCCTTCAGAGAAAAGCTAAATTTGAAGTTCTCGAAGTTAAATTCCTAACGCTGGGAAATAATAGTCTGATAATCCGCTCAGATCAAACTTAAAATAAAATTTAAGAATATCAAGCAATAATTCTAAATAAGCGAAAGGAATTTTTATCTCTCTCTTCTTGCGGACGAGGTCTATAAGCTTTTTTTTACCTAATTTCTCAGTTCCGTTGTAATTATTAATTATCTCAATTATCTCTTGCGATAATTCAAAAATTTTATTAATCTCGTTTTTTAAGATGATCAGACTTGCTTGGGGATCGTATTCGGCGTAAAATTTTTGGACAATATTCCTTTCTATTTTTAATTTTTTCGCGTCCAGAATTTTTCCTTTGTTCCGAAGGACTTTATCGTCGCTTATAATTAAGAAATTTTTAAATTTCTTTTTGTTATCCTTATAATCCTTTGAAGATTTAATGCGAACCTCAAAATCAAAGGAGTCTTGAAAGATATAGGTTAAAAATGATTGGAGATGCTTGACAATAAAATCCTCTTCTTTAATGACGAGAAGGGCTTTTTTTAAAAAACATGCTCTTAGAATGTATGCTAATTCTAAAGCCTTTACATTAATTTTTATTAGATTTATATCAATATAATTAATACCAGGAACCTTTTCTTCAGTATCTTTGCGTTTTGGTTCAATTTCAGGTAATTCAAGAAGAAAATCAGTTATAAAACAGTCTCTTACTTCCATATTATTATCTAAATAGACGACAAAGGAATGCTCACAGATACTCTTCTCAACGTTAACTGCAGTTACCCCGCTTTCACTTTGATTGCATAGTTTTTTATCAAAATCGATATAACCCATTTTTTCACAAGAGGGACACTTAATATAAATCTTAACCATATCTTATTAGAAATTCGTTAAAAGTAATTAATTCTTATTCTATTTTCAACCTATCAATATAAGCATGGATTGAAACTTTTTAAATTTCTCTTTTCATTTCTCAAATATGAAGTAAATTTTGCCCTTCTATTATGACTAAAAATGAAGAATGAACAGAAAACTCGTCAATCTTAAGAGTCTAGAAATTATTTGAGTTATACAATTAAATATATTCTAAGAAATCTGCCACATTGGAAGTTTTATACACTTCTACGCCAAAATAGGTTCTGACGACCTCGGTTAGGAAGTCTAAATAGATCTTGAAGTCTTTTTGAATTTTAAGATTATGTTCTTCCTGTAAAAAATCGGTGATTTGCTTAGAGCTCAGTTTCTTCTTCTCACCTTTTTTGTAGAAATCAGCAATTGATTTAGTCAAATTATAAATTTTTTTTATTTCATTTCGAAGTACGATTAAACTCGAGATGAGATCGGATTCTTCAAAAAATTTCTCCACGATACTGCTTTCAATTTTTAATTTTTTAGAATTTATAGCGTTATTAGGATTATTAAGTATTTTGTTTCCTTCAAAAACAGCATAATCTTCGTATTCCTTTTTATTTGCATGATAATTCTCACGGGAAAGTAATGAAATTTCATACTCAAAGGTAGCTTTTGTGATATAATTAAAGAAATTTACAATGTGTTTATTCAAAAATGATTTGTCGGATAATAAAAGCACCTTGTTTTTAATAAAAATAGATTTTATAACGTAAGACAATAAGACTGACGGAAAATTCATTTTAATTAAATCTAAATCAATTAGTTCGGTCTTAGGAACTTGCTCCTGAATATTATCTTGGTCAACTATTTCAGATACTTGGAGTTGAAAATCCGCTGTGAAATAATCTCTGACTTTTAAATTTTTATCAACATACGCTACAAAAGAATGTTCGCAGACCATATCCTCCAAGACATTTATAGCTAATAATCCTCTCGTTAAGTTTTTCATGGAGTCGTCCGCAATCTCTATGTGCCCTCTTTTTGAGCATATAGGACAATGAATCTCAATTTTTTGCATATTTTTAATCCTCAATCTGTGTTTTCATAACATTAAGTAGTAAACATATTGGATAAGCTAGAAATTTTAGAATTTACAATAAAATATTCTCTCCTATTATTAATATAATTTTTTTCTCATCCTATTATTACTTTTCTTTAAACGCTTATCTGTAGCTCTAGAATATATGAAAATGAGATATTATAAATCTTTCATTTTTAGTAAAAATTAATTTTAAACTTTAATAAACATAACAATTAAAAATGTAAGAGTAATGATTTTACACCAATTTTTCTTGAACATTGATTTTATAATAATTTTCAACAATATCAATCAAAAACCGAATGTAATTCTTATCGAACTTTTGATGATGGACGGTTGTTATAAAGTTCGAAACAATTTTCAAAAGTAATTTTTCTTTATTTACTAAATTATCTAAAAAACTGACTACGCGCGAATCTTCTTCAGTTACATTCTCTTCTTGACTTTTATCGTAACTCTCAACGAATTCCTTTATTGTCTTAGCTAATCTAAATGCTTTCTTAATCTCGTTTTTTAACATGATGTAACTAAATGCTAGCTCAGATTCAGTTACAAAGGAACTGACGATCTGTTTTTCTAATTTTAACCCTTTATAATCTATGATTTTATTTGGATCCTTGATAATCTTCGTCCCTTCAATAATTAAGTGTTTCTTGTAGACTTTTTTATTTTTCTTATAATCCTCTTTAGAGAGTACTACTATTTTAGAGTCAAAAGTATTTTTGGTGATATATTCGAAGAAATTTTGTATATGATTATTCAAGAAATCTTGATCTGAAATGATTAAAACGTCTTGTTTGTAAAATATCGATCTCAACACGTAAGTAATAAGAATTGCGGGAAGATTTAGTTTAATTAAATCAAGATTAATGATTTCTTTTTCTGGAATTTTTGTAGATTCAAGGTTTTCTTCCTGTCCAACTTGTGGAATCTCAATGTGGAAGTCGGCCGTAAAGTAATCCCTCACATGCAAATTCTTGTCCACATAGGCAATAAAGGAATGTTCACAAATTGTTTCAGGAGCTATGTTTATTGCTAATAATCCCCTGGAGACATTCTTCATAGCATCGTCGGAAATATCTATCTTTCCAAGTTTTTCACAAGTAGGACATCTAATTTCAATTTTTTTCACTTTTTCAAATCACCAAAATCAATATATTAGTTTATTCAAACTCATTTATTTCTTTATACCCGAAATTCAATTTATTTTTCTTTTAATTTACTTTGGAACGTAAGTTGCTTTTTTAACGATTTTTTTATAATTGAGATATTTTATTACTATTTAAATCTTAATTTAATAACGTTGCTAAGTTTTGATATTTATGTTAATTTAAAACCTTCTTTATTCATATTCTCGATTCAGAAAAAGCTTATCAAACTTAAGCAACTTTTTTTAGAGTTGATTGTTCATATTTTTCTGACTAACAATACAAATTTTTCTTAGAATTAAATTTTAAGAGAATTTTGACTAGCTTTTGAATTTAAATCTTTCTTAACTTTAAGCTATCTTAATTTAGTATCTTCTTAATTTTGCGTATTGGTTTTCTAACAAATTTGCTACGAAAACGCAGAAAAGCGTGGCAATGTTTTCTGCGATTATAAAAGAGATTGTATTGCTGAGAAAAAGGACAATAATAATGTACGAAAGGAGAAAAATCGCAATAAATATAATAAAAATTATAGTTAACGGACGAGCAGTAGGAGATGTTAAAGAGCGAAATAGTTTACTCTTCCTTTTTAACTTTCGAAATCGATTTTTGATTCTCCTTCTTTGCGCCACCTGTGCAAAACTATCGTATATTACCATTGCAGAATAGAATAAAGCAAAAGTGACTCCTATAGGTATTAAAATCACTGCAAAATAATTTCCAACGCTCAAAATAAATTGAGCAATAAAGATGATTAATGCTTGAAAAAGACCACATCCTCCTAAGAAAATTAAAGCTACTCCTAGATTTTCCTTTTGCGTCCAACGAATTCTGAGCGGCATTTAAAAAACCTTTATTGTAATAATGGGCTGAGGGAGAATTGAACTCCCGATTTCCCGCATTTTGAGAATATGCGCCAGAGGAGAATTGAACTCCCGATCCTCTGTACGTCAAACAGATGTCATACCACTAGACCACTGGCGCTTTTTACAATTTTTATATTGTTTTAATATGTATTTAATTCTCAGAAGGAATAAATATTTTATGAATTTTTGCGTTTTAATAAATTAAAATTTTAGAATAGACTCTAATTCTTCTTTACTTAAGCAATCTAAGTAACCCTCTTTTCGCAAAAACTTTTTTACATTAGGATGTCCACTGATATATCGAGAAGCGATTTCTTCTTTGAAAACTTTTTTGGCAGTGGGATCTCCAACATTAGCTAATTCTTTTAATAAAGGAAAAGCAATATTTCGATGCAGAAGGCGTGTATCATAATTATGTTCCGCCCAAGCTTGAAGATTCGAGCAATGTGCCCAAAAGATTTGTTTGGGAGATAATTTCATGCGGTCAAAATTTTCTGCGTTATTTTCTGAAAAAATGGCAGCTAACTCGTCAACAGATTGGATTTTCTGAGAAGAATTGCTTAGATTAATTCCCGTTGGGATATTGATGGCAAGAACTGCACATTTTAAGAATCGTTTGCTTGCGACAAAAACAGTAGCTATTTCATCAGAATCTTCGGGATGACAAGAAAATTCAACACTTAAATATTCATTAATATGAAAGGAAGGAGGAGGTGAGACAATTTTTAAATAACCTTCTTTAACAAAAGGTAGATAATGTTTTTTTTCTAATTTAATAAAGTATTTCGAGAAATGATGTTTGGGATCAATTCTTTCATCATATCCTAAAATTAGATGACAGCAAGATGGGAAGCAATCAAGATCAAAAATTTTCTTAATTTCATTTTTACTTGCGTCAAGTTTTGTTAAACTGGGTAGGTTTTTAAAGTTTTCAAAAACACTTATTTTATTGTTTTTAACTGATAATGATTTTAGAGATGTTTGATTTTTAAAGGCTATGATAGAGTTTATTTGATTATTATCCAAATTAAGCATTTCCAAGCATGAATTCCTTTTTTTAATATTTAATTCATTAATCATGTTATTATTCAAAAGAACATTTGGTACTGAAGGTATTTGTTTAAGCGATTTAATTCGATTGTTAGCAAGATTTATAGTTCTAAGTTTCGGCGGAAAAACCATTTTATCCAAAAAGCAAATTAAGTTATTTGAAAGATTTAGCATTTCTAAGTGTTTAATGTGTAAAATAGATTCAAATGAGCAAAGTTCAGTTATATTGTTTTTTGACAAGTCCAATATTTTAAGATTTCTGCTATGAAGGTTTCGAAATGACTCGAGTGAAGAAAAATCATTTTCTGAGAGATATAGATGTTCAAGTTTAGGAAGAATACCAATTCCTTTTACAGATTGTAAATTGTTCTTACTTAAATCAAGATATCTAAGATCCTTTAATCCTGTAAGATTAGGAAATGAGGTAATACTTTTTGATAAACTCAAAATCTTTAAGGATTTTTGAGCTCTAATGAAATCTGTATTAAATTTCCTTTGAATCTTACTACCGTATTTCTGGGAGAAATAAGTATCATTTATAACATAAGTTAGAATCTCAAGTTCAGGAAAAGGAAAGTTAGTTGGATAACCCGTTCTTATATCTAAATATTTAACATCTCCATCTAGAATACGCAAGACGCTGAAAAGGACATTATTATGGGACATTTCAAGCAAGGCTTCCCGCTGTTCCTTATTAATAGATTTGATTGTATCTGAATCTCTTTTGTGGAATAAATGCTCAATAGAGAGCCAATCTCTCATCTCTGGAATAATTTTCTCGAAAGTTAACATAAAAGAAATATAAAAAAGATCTATGGAAATCTAAGAAGATTGAAATAAATTTCTTTAGACTATATTAATTTTTTTAAATAATACTAAAATCATTCAAGAAAATGAATATCTCTTTAAATATAAATAGTAATTTATAGTATTAAAAAATAAATATTTTATTAAAAACCTTTTATCTAAGATTAATTTCGACATTTTCATAAAACAAAAAGATCTTAGAAATTTAATAGGATATAAATCGAAAGAAAAAACAAATGAAAATCTAAATAAAATGTTATCAACAACCGATAGTGGACTATCAAAAAAAGGAAGCATCGACAAGAGGAGACTCCTAACCGTGTTCGTGATTATTGGAGGTTTCTTCGTAATATCAGTTATTTTAATTTTTTATGTAGTCGATCTTACAAATTCAAACGCTTCAAACGATTCTGATTCTGACGACGAGGTAGATGTAGACTCAGACGATGGAAACGGTGGAGGATGAGGGTGCACCTACAATTGGAACATAAGGACTTATTATAGAATTCTTGAATCCTGGTTAACTTTTTTCAAGTATTTCCATCTTCACAATTTTTAATATTCAAATGGATGAATTTCGCAAAAAAATAGTAGTTGCGAGAGGACATACCCCTGCAAGGGTTTAAATAACGAAAATAACCAAATGATAAAAAAACAATTTCACTGTAAAAATATATAAAGGGAAATCTAATCTAATTTAGATAAATCCAAATAATGAATGATAAAAAAGTTAAAATAAAATAAAATAAAAGATGATAAATTTAAGGCTTCTTTTCTCTCAACGCTCTAACCATAGGAACATCTTTACCGGATAGAATTTCGAGCATCGCTCCTCCGCCTGTAGAAATAAAGGACACATCGTCAGCTTTACCCGTCATTTCTGCTGCTGTTCCCATTTCTCCTCCTCCGATTACTGTTAAGGCATCTGATTTTTCTGCCATGGCCGCTACCATTTCGTTAGTTCCTTTTCGAAATACTTCCTTTTCAAAAATACCTGGGGGTCCGTTAGCAACGATTGTTTTACATTTATCCATTATTTCTTTAAAGTGTTTAATAGTTTCGGGACCAATATCTCCCGTAACTGCGTTGAATTTTTCTAATTCGTCGATCTTTACCGTTTTTCTTTCACCGCCCTCTTCTATAATTAAATCTGAGGGTAAAATGATTTTATCCTTGTATTTGTTGTAA
>WJKD01000439.1 GCA_014729315.1 Promethearchaeota archaeon
AATACAAAATTATCAAATACCCTTTCCGAATTATCCTCCCAACTTGAAGAAAAGAAGAAGTATCTAAACGAATTATATAATTCTATTAATGAAAAAAATAAATTTATTGAAGAACTCAAGAAAAAGATTAAAAAACTCGAATCTGACTTGAGAGAAAAAGCCAAACGAAGTAAAGTATTGACCGAGAAATTAAGTTCTATAAAACCTAAAGAAAAAGAATTTGAATCCATCAAAGCACAATTAACTCAAAAAGAAAGTTTAGTTAAAAATTTGGAAGAACAAGTCCAATATCTTGAAAACGAGATTAAAAACGAAGCCGTTTCCAAATCTAAATATAAAAAGCTTAAAATTTTAGCTGAAAAAAAGGACGAAATAATCACAGAAAAAGAAAAAACTATTTTTCAGGTTCAAAATAATCTTAAATCTGCTAATCAACAGATAACCGAGTTAGAACAGCGTTTGGAAACATTTAATTTAATGAAAAAGGACTTAGAGAAGAAAGAGGAACGCATTTAAGACTTAGTGTTGGAGATTGAGGAAAAAACCCAAAAGATCATAACACAGAAAGAATTCATGAACCAATTGGAAAGTAGGATTGAAAAAGCCCAAAAAAATGTTGCTAAAGCAGAAATGGAATTAGAAGCAACAAAAGAAAAACTAAAAGAAAAAGAATTAGAAATTGAAAAATTAAGAGAGGATTTGGAAGTTCTTAATGGCAAGTTATACGAAAGCGAACGGATTGAGGATAAAATTCTTAACGATCTACAAGACGAAAAAGATAAAAACTTGAAATTCGAGTCAATGCTGGAAAAAAAAGATCAAGAGATAATTGACTTAAAAAAGAAAATTAAGATCATGCGAAGAAAATTACCAAAAGACTAAGCTTTAATTAGCAAATCGTATCCTTTATGGTTTTTTAAGGAAAATAAAAATCAAAAATTAAAATAAAAAGCGAAAAAGAAATTAATCAAGTGTTATTTTTCTCGCCACACACATCCGCATTGTCCACATCTATATTTCTTACCATACATACGGGGATAATCTAAGATTATGTTGGTCTTGTCGGTTGATTCGTGAATAAGGGACTTATTATCGTTTCCACATTTTGGACAAGCTCTTCTTCCCTCAGATTTTTCGATAGTCATTATACTTTCGTCGGTCTGCCCGGGCATTCCGGGAGCTGCGCTCGATGATATTTCTGACTTAATTTGTGCAGCAGGAGCAGGAGCGCTACTTGGTTCTTCCTTAGCCTCTGGCTTTGGTTCCTCTTTTTTAACTTCAGGAGTAGGTTTTTCCTTCGCTGCTTCGGTGATCGTAGATTTTATTTCTGTTTTAATCTCGTCTGCTGCCTTATCGGCAGTTGTTTCTGGTTCCAGTTCAGATTCGGCTCTTAATTGAACCGCGTCTGACTCTTTGTAGTCCTCTCCTCTTTCTAAGGCTTTAATAAATTCAAGATCGTCTCCTTCTTCAAAAATCTCTTCATTTTGAAGCCCTGGTCGATCGGCATCAATCTTTCTTGCCCATTGTCCAGATTTTATTTTTTCTTTAACATTACACGCATTTCCTTGCCACACATATACTTTGTTACCGAGGTCTGCAATGAAGCAGTCTTCCGAATCCAAGGAATCCTTTGAATAAGGTACTTGTACCATCTTCATGGTATTGATGTCTTCAAACTCTTCCGAAGACACTCTGTATAATACATTTTTATGCTCAGCGAATTGCGCCCAATCACCTGTTACGACATCTTTCAACATTGTTTTGGCAATATTTTGCTCGACAATCTTCATGGCTCCCATCTTCGCAACAGCTTGCAGAAATTCGGGAGTTTCCTGTCCTTGGTCGACTGTAATTATCTTTGCGGCACCCCCACGCTCTTGGTCTAAACTTCTTGCCTGCGCAGCTCCGGTAGTCTTTTCGTCGACCGAACATTTTGAACCAATCCACACGTAGATCGTTCTTTCGTCATCAAGAAGGTAGACATCGCCGGTTGAAAATATGGGCTTGCTGATTTCGTTAAGTTCACCTTTATTAATAAGAAATAATTTCATTCTTACATCCATCCTTTATTTTGTTTTTTTTCTCTATAGGATATATTTATTATAACTTCATATTTATAAAAATCTTAAGAATTTTTACCGATTCTTAGGACAAAAATCAAAGTTATAATATAGTTCATTACAAAATGAATAGAAACACACTAATTTAAATCGTGATGTTTTTCGTAAAATATTATTCAAAATAGCGAAGGTTTATACTCTCTCTAAAATTTTTTGGAAATACTGGAATGAGATAGTTTTTCTATAAAATAAACGAGAATAATTCAAAATAATTGGAATCTAATCAATATAGTCCATTCTCGCTACATTTCTTTCTTGCCAATCTAAGCTTGATTAATTTCTCAAGTCGCTTTCTTATCGCATCGATAACGAATTCTGTATGGGATCGATACTCCAATCCTGGAATTCTGCCAATTTCCCGATTGCTTTCATCAATAAGATTACTTGGGATATTTACTGCCGTGTGGTCTGTTATGATCGATTTTTAAAAAATTCTTTATTTGTATTATTTCTCAATATGGTAGCATTTACAAAAAGACATCGAGTTTTTTGGTTTTTTTTCAAATAATATAGAAATAGAATAAAATTATTTAAACAAGAGAAAAAAACATTATATCAAAGTATATTTTCTTAAAAGTGCGAAAAAATGAACGAAAAAAGACACCTAATTAATGGAGGCGACATACTAGTAAGATGCCTTTTGGAAGAACAAGTTCAATATCTTTTTGGTCTTCCAGGAGGACAACTTTTAAATATGTACGATGCTGTTTATCGATGGGGTAAAGAACATGGAATTGAAACCGTTTTATTTAGACACGAACAAGCCGCAGCTCACGCTGCTGATGCGTACGCAAGAGTAACAAATAAAATTGGAGTTTGTTTCGGAACTGTTGGACCAGGAGCTCTTCATCTTATGCCAGGAGTTGGTGCTGCGTGGGCGGATAACATTCCAATTATCGCTATTGTCCCGCAAGTTAATTATAAATATATAGATCGGTTCATGCTCCAAGGTAATCTTGACCAACTGACTATGTTTAAACCAATTACTAAATATCAAAAGAGCGTTCGTGAAGCAGAAAGTATCCCCGATGCGGTTCAAAAAGCGTTTCGAGAGATTAGTACTGGTCGTTCCACGCCGGCATTAATCGAAATCTATGTAAATGCTTTAGAACAAGAAATTGAAGAGGATCAGGTTAAAATTTTACCATCTAATTCTTATAGAGTATCTTTTAAACCAGGAATAGATCAATCGTTAGTCAGTCAAGCTTTTGAAATGTTAGCAAATGCAGAAAAACCTTTGATCGTTTCAGGTGGGGGTGTACTAAGAGCTGAAGCTTGGAATGAATTAAAAATGTTTGCAGAATATATGCAAATTCCCGTTATTACCTCAATGATGGGGATAGGGACGATCTCTAACGATTCTAAATGTTTTTTAGGATCTACCTTAGCAAACACTCCAATTCAAGTACCAACTAGTGCCGATGTGATTTTAGCTCTTGGTTGTAAATTCTCTTATACAATGGGATACGGTATGGAACCTTTTTGGAATGATAAACAAGATTTAATTCAAGTCGATATTGATCCAACGATTATTGGTCGTCAAAAACCGATAAAACTAGGAGTAGTAGGAGATTGCAAGGTATTTTTAGAAAAACTCATTATGGAAGCAAAAAATATTGAAAAAATAAAATATTCAACTTGGCTAGAAGAATTAAGAGTGGCAAAAGCGAAGTCTAATGAAAAAATAAAGAAGAAATCTTTAAAAGGAGGATCTCCTATTCCCTCAAGAAGACTGGTTAAAGAAGTGTTCGAATTTATGGAGGACAATGCAATTCTAATTATCGATGGAGGAGAGATCGAAGCTTTTGCCTTAGAACAAATAGATTTATACAAACCACGAAGGCCTCTTTCCACTTTAATCGCTACGGGAATGGGACATTTAGGTGTATCAATCCCATATGGCATTGGTGCTAAATTAGCTGCGCCAAAAAAGCAAGTAATATCTATTTCGGGTGATGGAGCTTTCATGTTCAATACGCAAGATTTAGAGACTGCGGTTAGATTAAAACTGGATAATTTAATTTACGTAGTTGCTAACAACAATGTTTGGGGGTCGATGAAATCACTACAAAAATTATCTCAAAAAAAAAGATATATTGATGTTAATTTTTCAGGATTCAATTATGCTAAATGCGCAGAAGGATATGGATGCTACGGTGAACAAGTGTCTGACCCAGACGAAATCAAAAACGCACTCAAACGAGCAAAAAAATCTGGTAAACCTGCAATCATCGATGTGATAAACAAATGGGAGACAAGCGATACCACGAAGTTACTAACTTCTGTGAGTATGTAATTTCATTCGATTTGTTAATAATAAATTTATAATAAATACTTATTTGATTTTAAACCATTTCTCAGTGGAATAGATATAAGAAAAAAAAAAAAGGAAGAGTATATTTTTTATTAGGCATTCAATCGCTTAGTCTATCTCAGATTCAGCCTTCAATTGTACATATTTTGAATGATCTTTATAATCTGCTCCTCTTTCTAACGCAGCGATAAAATCTTCGTCGTCTCCTTCTTCAAAAATTTTTTCGTTTTGCTCACCTGGCCGATCGGCGTCTAACTTTCGAGCCCATTGCCCCGACTTAAATTTTTCCTTTACATTGCATTCCTTTCCATGCCAGATGAATATATCAATACCCAAATCAGCAATGAAACAATCTTCTGAATCCAACGAATCTTTGGAAAACGGAACCTGCACCATTTTCATGGCGTTTATGTCTTCAAACTCCTCTGAAGATACACGATACAACACGCTTTTCCAATCGTTATAACCTGCAAATTCATTGGTGTCGACATCTTGAAGCATGGTTTTCGCAATGTTTTTTTCTACTATTCTCATTGGTCCCAGGGTTCCAACTAGCTCTAAAAATTCGGGAGTTTCCTCTCCTTGGTCGATGGTAATAAGCTTTGCTATTCCTTTTCGAGCCTCGTCCAAAGATCGAGCTTCGGCAGCCCCGCACGTTTTTTCGTCCACTGAGCACTTAGAGCCGACCCATACGTAAACTTGCTTGTCGTTGTCTAATACATAGACGTCTCCTGTGGAAAAATAAGGTTTCGAAATCTCCTCAAGCTTTCCTTGATTAACCATGTATAATTTCAAATTAACATCTCCTCAAATAATATCCTTGTATGCTTAACAATAGAAATTATATAAAAAGTTTAACAAATGAAAAAATGAGAGGAGTTGAATTGAAAACAATATAGAAAATAAAATTAATAAGAAAATTATACCAATTTTTCGATATTATTTAGAAATCCTTTAGAGCTTGCTTGATCCTGTTGACAAATTCTGGTATCTTATCAACATCAATCGAACAATACGCAATTCGGATACCATTGATATTTTCTGCTGGTTTTTCGCTCGGGATTACGCCTATTTTGTACTTTTTGAGGAGATGATCAGCGAATTCCGTTGCTTTGATTTTTTCAGGATTGAGATTCACAAAGAGGAAGAATCCTCCGGAATTTGGATCGACCGATATGTTTGGGTCTTCAATTTTCGTAAACTCTTGATTGATCTTATCGTAGCGGTTTTTTAAAAGCGAAATAATTTTATTCCTTTTTTCAATGATTTTTTCAATTCCAACTTCTTCAAATAATTTTTTTGTGAGGGACTGATAAAAACTATTACAGTTTGAAATACTACTTCGGTTTAATCCCTCGAGCTTATTATTTATTTCACTTTTTAAGGTTTCAAGTTCAGTTGAATCATTTACCCATTTAGGTTTAAGTCCAATGGTGACAAATCCTATCCTTCCTCCGTACATTAGAAATTCCTTTGAGATTCCGTCTAATTTAATTGGAATAATGTCATCGTCAAGCTGATGTAAGTTGTAAAAGAGCGATCGGTTCAATACCTCTTCTGAATATATATAAGGCTCGTAAGCGTCGTCAACAAGCACGATAAATGGCATATTCAGAGATTTTTGGGTTCTCTGAAGTGTTTCTATAATCTCTGTAGCCTCTTGCTCAGTTGGGATATATCCCGTTGGATTATTTGGAAAATTAAGAATCATTACTATTTTATTTTGCTGATCTGCTACTTCTCCTATAGATTGCTCTAACCCTTCGAGATTGATTTTTTTTCCTTTAAAATAATCAAATGACTTTATTTTTGCTCCGAGATTTCTCACAATTATGTTATCGTAATTGCCCCATCGTTTATTGGGAGATATAATTTGTTCTCCGGGATTTAAAAACATAGAGCAGCTTAAGTAAATTGCGTTAGTAATTCCACCCGTGGTTATTGGATCGGTAATTCCTTCTTTTAGTCTCGATAATTCCTCTTTATCATCATTTTCGTCATAATTCGATTTCTTTACAATCCAATCTTTCCAGATTTCTCGAATTCCCGTTAACCCTCCAATGGACGAATAGGGAACCAAATCTCTCACAGTGAGCGTTGTAAATTTTTTTATATCTTCAATGTAGCATGGTAACCATTCTTCAGAACCATCACCAACGAAGTCCTTCTCGTATGCAAACGCACTCCCGATTGTTCCTACAATCTCAGCTTCCTTTTTTGCTCTTCCCGACCAATAAAAGATTCCATCGGGTAAAAAGATCCTTTTGGCTAAATCCGAAAAGGCATCATATAAAGGGGTCTTTTGAAGTATCTTAAATTCCATAGAAAGTCTACTTTGTATTTTTTAATTTTAACATCAAAAAGTTCTCATCGAAAATTAAATTTGTGCATTTTTTTCGCAAGGTTGATTCGGGCACTGCACCTGCGGGATGCCGGGGCATGTGACCTTAAGAAAAAATCGGCAAAATGTGCAACATTTGATCGAGTTCTAATGGGTGTAGGAAACGATTAGAGGTAGGCGAAACTTTTTGCGCTTGGGGTGTGAATTTTTTCCAGGCGAATTTTTTTTCGCTTAGGTTAGATGAGAACAAAAGGGAAAAAAAAGATAATAAAACCGGGCGAGGGTTAAAGCGTGTCTTTAAATTTAGATCTGCACTTGGGACACTTGAGAGAAGCGACCTTTTCTATTACGCGTCGCAGCTACGAAATGAATTGATAACGCGCTTCTACGATCTCGAAATCGTAAATAACTCCTCGAAAACCGCACTTTTAACACGTGGTCGCCAGAAGTTCCTGTTCGCTTTGGTCTAATTCAGCCATATTTTCAATTGTTCCTTTAAGGTTTTTTGGGATTGGATACGCTTTATTTTTGATTTTACGTATTTAAACTGAACTTGAGGTAATGAGGCGGGGAGCAATCGCGGAATTTGAACGAAGGAAAGAAAAAAAGGAAAAATATAAGGTCAATGAAAAAGAAATGAAAAAAAAAGAAAAGAAATTAGGTCATAGAGTTAATTGCATCGTCCACGCTCTTGAACATCGCACGGAGGGTGCCGTCTCTCCGTTCTTGTTGCTTTGCGCGGCAACACGGGCATTGAGTCGGGTTTGAGGCGCTAAAAAACGATCCGCAATTAAAACAATAATATTCCTTGGCGTCTGGCATAATATACGTAAGGTCGCTCGGACATAAAAAAGAAAGTGGGTTGACGATTTAGTAATTTCGCTCGGTGCGGTAGTGTCGAGTCTAAGG
>WJKD01000440.1 GCA_014729315.1 Promethearchaeota archaeon
ACCTAAAATTCAGCAAAACATTAATGAGTGCTTTTTTGAAGCTGAGAGATTATTAAGGGATTTTTTAGACGAATGTAATGATTGTGATATTGTTTGCTTACCAGAAAGATGGATTCCATTTCGCAAAAATATTGTCGACAACTACCAGAAAGAAAGAGGAGAGACATACGAATTTGTTAAATATTTAGCAAAAAATTATAAAATTTCCATTTTATCTGGAGCAATCTGGGAAAATAGAAGGGATGAAAAAAAACCTTTTATTACTTGCTATTATTTCGACGATAAGGGTAAAGAGATTGGAAGACAAGATAAGATTCATCTATATACTTACGAGAGAAAATATTTTACGCCATCAAATACACTGAACTTATTTAAATGTAATAATTTTAAATTTTCAGTTCTGATTTGCTTTGATCTCGCATTCTATGAGACCCCACGCTTAGCTGCTGAAAATGGAGCCGATTTTTTATTCTCTCCAACTCAAATTCGATCTGAGGGAATGGATAATTGGAAAATCTATCTTCAAGCAAGAGCACTAGAAAATCGAATACCTATTGCTGCATGCAACACTGTCGGATCAATATTCGAAAGAAATTTTGAAGGAAATAGTAAAATTATCTCTTTTCACGAAGGTCCAATAACTCCTTCTAAACTTAAAATTGTAGAAGGACCAATATGTAAAGGAGGTTATATTTATGATGATATTGATATAAATTTACCTCGAAAAATGAGAAAAATTCGGTTAAGAGAAAAGATTGATAAGAATATAATATCAATCGTAAAAAATTGGTGAGATAATGAAATCTTTCCATCATCTTAATTTTTAATAATTTAACTTCAGAAATTGCTTTATTTTTAATAGAAAGATTTAATTAGTTAGCCATGTCGAAACAAATAAGTATAGAAAATGAAAATTTTTTATTCCGAAATAATTTCAAATCTCTTCCTGAAGTAAAATATTTCCTTTCATAGGTATAAAGATGAATTTTATCTTGCCTTCCAATTTCTTCACCGTTGCGGTTGAAAAAGTAGCACGTGATATAAGGTTTTTTGGAATTATTTCTCTTTTCCCATATAGCTCCTGAGATGAAATTGACACTGTATTCTTTCGCTAAACTTTGAACAAATTGATAGCTATTTCCCCTTTCCTTTTGTAGATTTTTTGGAATCTCTTCTATAAATGGAATGTATCTTTCAGGTAGACAAACGATATCACATTGATCATTTTCTTCTAAGACTTTTTTTAGAATTGTCTCAATGTCAGCGAAGCATTCTTTTTTTGTTGGAAAAATTTGAGGTTGTATGCATGCTATCTTCATAATATTACATTAATTAGATTCTTTTGCGTTTATTTCATCTATTATTTCAAAAATTTCGCTTAAGCTAAATATCTCGTGATTTGGTTTTATTTCACCATATCCTCTAATACTTGGATCATATTTTCCACCCCTTCTTATCAAAATTGAATGAATGTCGCATAATTGGGCCGGAATGATATCTTTCTCAATTCTATCTCCAATATAAATAGTATCACGCCCTATAACTTCAAATTTTTTTAAGCAGTGTTCAAATAACTTAGGGTTTGGTTTCCGAATTCCTATTTCGTCTGAAATTACTGTCATATCAATCAAATCATCTATACCTAGACGCAATATTTTTTCATATTGTTTTATTGGTATTCCATCACTAATTATCGCAGTCTTTATATCCATTTTTCGGATCTTGTTCAATGTCGGAATTACATCGTTGTAAACTTTAATAGAATTAATTTTTTCTGAATGATATGCCATAACTGCTGCAGAAATAAATTTAAACTGGTCAGAATACGATAGGCTTTCAGAAATATTTTCTAGTCTATTATATCTCCTAATAAAATAATTATAATGTTTTGACGAATTACTACCGTACTCTTTGACAATCTCTTTAATCATCTTAATTGCTTTATCACGATCAATTTTTAAGCCTAATTTAATCATTGCGTCGATTCCTTTTATTCTCGCCCTCTCTGATAATCCTGTCGAGTCAAAGAGGCAATCATCAAGGTCAAAACCAACTAATTTTATCGGGCTCATGTGAGTTAACGGTAATTGTTTGTCTAAATTTTTAAATTAACCATTATGGTTGATTAGATAATTCAGAGTAATTTCGTTGATGTTTGCGGTTTATAATGAGATAGATTTATTTATTTTTAAAGATATAATAACTTTAGGATTAAATATTGAATAAGCCTCATCGTCTTAAAAAGAATTTAATCACATTATCCATAAAAATTTGGTGTTCTTATTGAAAACTATCGTCGCGCTTAGTTATTTCCACAGGAAAATAGGGCCCCTAGTGTTTTATTCTTTTCCTGAAGGCATGTTAGATGACGATCTGTCGATCAGAATCGCCAATATAATGGATCAAACATTTACTGAAGGATTTTTTACTCATTCTTTTGAGAGTCTAAATTCAATGAATTACTATTTCGAGATCCACTCTGATTGGGCAAGAGGCAACAAGGAAATGTTGATGCTTTCGATATTATTTGAACAGCAAACAAATTCGGAGATGGAAAAAAATGTATCGATGCTATGTAAAGAATTTTCTGAGAAGTTGCAATCAAATGAAGAAATTTTTACTGCTTTTTATATTAGTGATCTAAGCAATTTCGAAGAATATGATAAAGAAGTCATAATTAAAAATAATTCATTAGTGAAATTATGGGTCAAAGAGCTTTACTGGGCAACTATCGAAGAAACGAGAGAAAAAAGTGAGGAGGAAAAGATTGCTCATATAATGAACAAGAAACATATTTTTTTAACATTAAAAAAATTATCTAAGGGACCTATAAGCTTAGAGGGTTTAAAGGAATGGTTTATCACTAATTTCCCTAATAAAAATTTTGATTTAGTAATACAGGATTTAGTTGAGAAGCAATTTATCTTCATTAACCAAATCGGAAGAGTAGAAAAATATGTACTTTTATTGAAAGAAGTTAACGCTGAAAGAATTCCACCCGATAGCGTGATTGAATACATTGACGAGTCTCCAGATTTAATTGGCCTTTTATTACCGAAAGTACAAGATTTTTTTAGTAAATACGAAAATAAGAATAATGAGAAGATTGAACAAGATTCCTTCACTCTATTTCAAATTATTTCGGATCCTAAGAAATATAATATTCTTTCTGAGCTTCGAGATGGAATGATTAGAAGAGATAAATTACCAAAATTAGTTTCGAAAAGGACGCTCGATTCATTAATCGAAAGTATTGATTACTTAAAAGAGGTTGAAATTATTGAAGAACTAAATTATAATAACGAAAGATATGTTTTTTTAAAAACAAACATTCAGATATCAACTTCTTTTCCTGAATATTTAAGAAAATTATTACCAAAGGAACCAAAACCTGTTATTGCTACCAAATATAATCCTCATTCAATAGACCAAAAAGAGATGGCAGAAATTTTCAAGGATGTTAGGGATAAAGGTGTTCACAAGGTATCCAAAGAGGCAAAGATAAATAAATTTTTGGAAGATTTGTCTTCTGGGGTAAAAAAAGACGCTTCGAAAAGATAAAAAATCTTTTATTTCAAATAAATTGAATATCCCTTTAACTAATAAAATTATAACTAACGCATATAGATAAAAAGATAACCTATATTATAGGGTAAGAATGTCCGAAAAGGAAGCTAATAAAGGAGAAGAAACTTTTGACGAGATAAAATATCTATTAGGAAATATGGGGATTGAAATATTATTTGCAATCGATCGCGGGGCAAAAATAATTGAAACTATCAAATTGTTTTCGGGGATTCCAATCAGGTGCGTTAAGGGTAGATTGCCGGTATTACTAGAATTATCCTTAATTAAAAGAGAAAAAGACGAATATTTCTTAACAGATAAAGGAAATATTCTTAAAACCATGCTAAAGAATGCAAATTTATAAAGATTTAAATTTATATTTCAGTATGGGGCAACAAGATCATTGCTACGAGCAATAGCTCAATAATTCGTCTTTGTCACAAGCTCATCATTAATATAAATCTAATTATCTAGTAAAAACCCTCTCATTTAAATTTTTGATGTGTAAAATCTTTTTTATAATATTTTTTTTCGTAATAACCCGATCCCTTGAAACCTCCACATTTTTCAATAAATTTCTTCAATCCTTCACGTGTGATTTCTTTTTTGATTTTTCCGTATTTTAGCTTGGTGATTTCATTTCTTTTTAAAAGGAAATCAAGGATTTCAAATGCTTCTTCAATTGACGAACATCTACGAATAAAGTCCGTTGCTCCAGGATTTATTAATTCGTTTGGGATGTCCTTTTTCGGCGCTATACTTTTTTCGTCCTCTTCTTTCTTTGATTCAAACTTAATTGATTCAATTTTAATGGTCTTAGTTTGGGAGCCCATTTCCTCTGCCAGTTTAGGAAATTTATCCCTAAATTCTTCCTCTTTATATTCAATTGTTAATCCATCGTCGTCTTTAATTTCAATTTCGTTTAATAAACCGTTTTTGTTTTCGCGTTTCTTCATAATCCTTTCAGATCTCATCAATGAATAAGTCTTTAAGCATTAGAAGATTAGTGATTATAAAAAATTATTTGTTTTAAAGCGTAAATGAAAGTTTTAATTTCTGATGAAGTGCACGAAGCAGGCATAAAATTTCTTGAAGAAAAAAATTTCGATGTCGTGAAAAATTACTCAATTTCCCAAGAGGATTTAAAAAAGGAAATTAAAGATTACGATGCAATCATCGTTAGATCAAGAACAAAATTAACAAAAGAAATATTAGAACAGGCCCTTAAACTAAAAGTTATAGGAAGAGCGGGTGTTGGGTTAGATAATATAGATCTGGAAGAAGCAGAAAGACTTGATATTGGCGTTTTGAACACTCCCGAAGCACCATCTATTTCAGTTGCAGAACTAACAATTGGATTAATAATATCTCTTTTGCGACATATTTCCATAGCTGACCAAACTATGCATTGTGGCGAATGGTGTAAAAGCGATTATTTAGGACATACTTTAAATGGCAAAAAGATTGGTCTTATAGGATTCGGAAACATCGGACAAGCGGTTGCTAAAAGGGTTTATTGTTTAGGAATGAAAGTAGGAATATACGATGTTGATATCGAAGTGAAAAAAATAGCTGAAAATTTAGGGTATAGAATTTACCGTTCTGTTGATGAATTAATCCAAGAGAGTCAGATTATTTCTTTACATATCCCTGCAACAGTTCACACCGAAAATACCATAGATGTCCGGAGGTTGAAAATGATGAAGAAGAATACTATTCTTATCAACACAGCCAGAGGCAATTTAGTTGACGAAAAGTCGTTGATTTCTGCCTTAAAGAATGGAGAAATTGGAGGAGCTGCATTAGATGTATATCGAGAGGAACCTTTAAAAAACATGGAATTATGCCGCTGCGAAGATAATCTAATATTAACTCCGCATATCGGATCGCAAACAATTGAGACTCAAGAAGATGCGAGTCTAATGATCGCTCAAAAAGTTGCAGCTTTCTTGGAAGAATCGTAGAATAAATATGCAAAATAGATAAAATAAAATATTATGCATATTTTTATAACATACCATCTATCAAGCGATCTTTTATGAAGTCGGGATACAAATATTTAAAAGAAACTTTTGAAAAAAACGAAAAAGGATACAAAACCCCTCATTGGTATCGAGGAATCCAGTTTAGGAAAGGGCACTCTATAGAAAGAATCGATAGACCTACAAAATTACATCGTGCAAGGTCCTTAGGATATAAAGCAAAGCAAGGTTATATTATTGTTCGAGCAAGAATAAGGAAAGGTGGCATGCACAAAATTAGACCCAAAAGGGGAAGAAAGCCTCGTGCTTTAGGTGTCAGTAAATATACCACCGGAAAAAATCTTCAATGGATAGCTGAAGAACGGGCTCAAAAAAAATATGCGAATATGCAAGTTCTTAATTCATATAAAGTTCTTGACGATGGAAAGCACTGGTATTACGAAGTTATCTTAGTAGACCCTAATCACCCAGTAATAAAATCCGATCCTCAAATCAATTGGATACATTCTAGCGCTAACACCAAAAGAGTTACAAGAGGATTAAGCTCGGCGGGAAAAAGAGCAAGGGGTTTGCGTAAAAAGGGATGGGGATCTGAAAAAACTCGTCCATCAATTCGCGCTAATAAAGGTCGTGGAAAGTAGTTTGAATAGCATTTTATAAATATTCTTCTCTTCGTAAAGCATTAAGCTTCCCCTAGTTTTATCAAAATTATTATTCTTAACATAAATATAAAAGCCTCTTTAATTCTTAATTATAAATCTTAGAAAAATGAAATAACACTTAAATAAAAAGAGAAAACAATAGAAAATTATAACTTACACAATATTTTACCTAATTTAAATATCAATCAAAAAGTTAACAATTATTTACTAAATTAAAAGAGAATGAAAGATATCGAACCAAAAATTTTGAGTAAAGACGAGTTAGAAAGGATTTCTTCTGGCGTAAACGAAGAGGAAATCTTAGAGTTTGAAAACCACGCATTAAATAATTTCGTTGAACCATTAACCGCTATTGAGGCGAAGGAACCAGGATCAGCATGGGTTAGAGTTAGGGATGAAAAAGGAGGGATGAAAGAGATCTTGGACTGTACTTCGATGAATTGGACCCTTGCGTTGGGATTTGCTCATCCCGATGTAAATTATGCTGCATTACAGCAGATGAAAAGACTTACTCATGTGAGATATAACGTCTTAACGCCGGCGAGAGCGAAATTAGCAAATAAGATAGCGGAATTGGCCCCGGGAAAATTAAACGGAGGGAGAGTTCTATTCAATAACGAAGGTGGAGGTCTTGCCAATGAGGCCGCCTTTAAGTTAGCAATGATTGCATCAAGGGGTAAAGATCACTTCGGTGCGTTTTGGCACGGATACCATGGATCCAGTTTAGCTTCAGCAGCCGCATCTCAACCAATTCACGCAGTAAGTAGATTCTATCCCTGGGCCATCGAACATTTTACTCGAATGCCACAACCTTATTGTTACCGATGCATGTGGAATTATAAGAATGGAATTCATGGAAAACGAGATCCTGATTGCAATATGGAATGTTTTCAAGTTGTTGAAAAATATTTAAGAGGTATGGCGCCCAAGCCAATGGCAGGGGTGATCCTAGAACCCATACAGGGTGCAGGAGGGCACATTCCTTTTCCACCAGAATGGTTGGTGAAATTAAAAGAAGTTTGTAAAGAGGAGAAAATTTTCTTAATTTATGACGAGTGTCAGACTTCAATGTGGAGAACGGGTAAATATTTTACAATCACTGAGAGATATGAAAAAGAATTAGGACTTGATGTTTCTCCAGACATGATGAGCTTCACAAAAGCTATCGGGGGAGGGTTGCCTCTGGGGGCCTTGGTCGCTTCTCCAAAAATAAGGAAACGATTTACTCCGTCCGAGGAGCACACTACATTTAGTTCTTACCCGTTGGGTTTAGCTACTGCCTTAGCGGCTATAAAAACTATCGAAAAAGGAAAAATCAACGAAAATTGCGAAAAAATGGGACAAAAACTCACAAAAAGACTTTTAGAGATGGAAGAGGAATACGAAGTCATAGGCGATGTTAGGTGTCCCGGGTTATTCATTGGAGTCGAAATGATAAAAGACAGCCAAACCAGAGAACCATTTACAGAATTAGTAGAAGAGATGATCCAGATTGCTCCAGATCACAACCTTTATCTGGGTGAAAGCATGCCCATTTTATCTGGTTCAGGACAATTATTGATGAGAAATCTTTTGAAATTCAAACCACCTTTAGTCATCACCGAAAGCGATGCTCATTTTATATTAGAAAAATTTGAAGTCGTTTTAAAAGAAGCATTAAAAAAGGTAGAGTAAATCTACTTTTTCTATTATTTTTCTTTAAATTTATTTCCTTTTATAATTCTATATATAATAAATTCACTAAAAAAAGGAAAAAAGGTATAATTCTTCTATAGTTTATTTATGGATAGAGTCATTCCACCGTCTATGATGAAATTCTGACCAGTAATATAATCCGCAGTGGGCGATGCTAAGAATAGGGCTAAATCAGCAACCCATTGAGCATCTCCTATTTTATCTATAGGAATTTTAACGCCTCTTGAATCTAAAAATTGTCGAATTAATTTAGGATCGTTGTTATATATTGGTGTGAGGAAAACTCCAGGTGAGATAGAATTTACGTTAATATTACTTGAGCCTAACTCTAGGGCCCAAAGGCGAGTAAATGCAATAAGTGTCGCTTTGCTGGCACTATAGATTCCTAACATGGGATTATGTCCGTTTTGAGTTCCGGCAGTAGAAGCGATGTTTATAATTTTTCCTGCCATTGGTTTAAATTGTTTTTGGCGTTTCATTTTTCTAAAAAATGCTTTAGTAACATTCCACGGTCCTTTTACATTAACAGCCATTACCTTGTCGTAAGCCTCTTCTTTGGCCTTTAATGAAGAATAAAGTCCGCCATCAATGCCGGCATTATTAACCAAAACGAAGACATTGTCAAACACTTCAAAGACCTTTTTCGCCATAGTGTTAACTTCTTTTGAATTTGAAACATCAGCTTTTTGTAATAAAACATCCACTTTATTTTTCTCTAAGACTAATTTTTTTGTTTCTTCAAGACCTTCCATATCTATATCGTTGAGTACCAAATTTGCGCCTTTTTCGGCAAAAGTTATTGCCATTTTTCTTCCAAATCCGCTTCCAGCCCCCGTGATTAACGCAACTCGATCTTCCAAAAATTTATGATTATCCACCATGATCACCTTTCCTTATATACACACAATATATTGCTTACCTACCCATTAAACCTTTGCTTTTCTTATATAGCCCAATAATCTTCATTGCGGGCGGAGTTTCCCAGGCTATATCTACATCGATTACGGAAGGCTTTCCCGACTCAACCGCTCTCTGTAGAGCAGATTTTATATCCTCGGGTTTGGTTACTTTTTCAGTATAGCAACCAAATCCTTTAGCGATCTCCGCGTAATTTGTTGATGGGAAATCTACATCACAATATCGCTTCTTTAAATTATTTCTCTGATTGCTCTTGATCATTCCCCAGCAGCTATTATTTGCGATTACTATAATAATTGGCAGATTTAATCGAACGGCTGTTTCTAATTCTTGTACATTGAACATAAAACTTCCATCACCTGTTAGGCAGACAACTTGTTTATCTGGTTTTGCCATTTGTGCGCCGATAGCATGCGGAATCCCCGTTCCAAGATGCCCCATCGATATTGGATAAT
>WJKD01000441.1 GCA_014729315.1 Promethearchaeota archaeon
AGATAAAAATGCCTCTACCAATATTAAGAAAGAAGGAATACGCCTCTTAGAAGAGCGAGGCATCAGAGTCATTTCATGACCTACCGTAGGGACTACGGGAAGTTACGCTTGTGGAGATCGTGTAAGACGCCATTTAGGTGCTGTGGTCGTGGAAGCAAAAATCCAGCTCCTTTAGGTGCTGGTAGTTCAAATCGTGAATACAAAATTAATTTATTGAATTTTTTCTTGAGTGATAAAATTTTAATTTACTAATATTGTATTCTTTCAATAAGCTAATTTTTAACATGAATAGATGAGAAAAAATGAAGATCAATATTAATTATTTAAAAGATTTACATTTTACAGCTGAAGCACGGCATTTTAAAGATATTCATATTGATGAACCAGAATCATTTCATGGTACCAACTCTGGACCAAGTTCAGTAGAATATCTTTTAATTGGTATAGGAGGTTGTCTTGCTTCCACTTTAGCTCATTGTTTAAATAAGAACCTTGTTCCAATCAACAAGTTGGATATTATTGTCGATGGTAGATTAAAACACACAGGACCTTCAAATAGATTACGATTAATCGAAATTTTCGTTGAAATATTAGTATCGACTGAAAATACTCACCAAAAAGCACTCGATTCATGCATAAGATCTTTTCAAGAATTTTGTCCAATTGCACACGCTCTTACAAATGGTATACCCGTTAATGTAAATGTTTCTAAAAAAAAACACCAGATAAGGACTTAAAAAAAAGAAAAAAATTAGAAGAAATAAACCATTATATTGTCTGGGATCCTTAAATCTTCTTCCTTATTTTTACAGGCAATAAATTGGATTTTCATATTAATCGAAATTGATAACAATCGATTAGTTAGAATACCATCAAATATTAAATGAACCACATTTTTGTAATTTCGAATTTTTTCAAATATCTCTCCGACGGGAAGCTCAAATAATTTTTCACCTTTCTTACTTAGCCCGACACTTGTCCCAGGTTGAATCTCAGTAATAGCATCTGCGACTGATTTAAAATCTTTGACTTTTAATTTTTTCAACATTTTATAGAGTCGGTCTTCGATGTATTCTGTTTCAATTTTTCCATTTCCTTTATCAGTGACGGAGTTAACTGGTTTTTTATTTTGTAAGGCTTTAATTAACTTTTTCCTTGTGAGTTCTTCAACCTCGTATCCTTCGGGAGCTCTTGCAACGAAATCAATTTTTGCTACTTGTAAAAGTTCGTTTAAAATAATTGTACCTCCTCTATCACCATCTAAAAAGGCAGTAGTAGTTTTTTTCTTTTTTGTGAGATTGATGATTGATTTGGGTATTTGTGTTCCTTGAACAGCCACAGTATTCTTTATATCAATCCTTAAAAGATTCAACACGTCTGCTCTTCCTTCAACAATGATTAAATCTTCTGTCTGTTCAATATCAGGTCCTGCGGGTAATTTATCCGGACCCCAGCTAATAATCTCTCCTAACTTGATGTCTGTGTCTATTTTCTCTTCGATTTCACTTGGTTCTAACGATTTAGAATCCCATTCCTTCAATAGTTCGGCTGCTCTTTCAATTATTTGTTGCCTTTTCGTTTCCCTAACATCGGTTATTTCTTTTAAACTAATCTCTGCCTCACAGGGGCCTACTCTGGAAACTGTTTCTACAGTTGCAGCTAACAAAGCTGTTTCCTTACGAGTCAATGAAGAGGGAATGCTGATGGTCCCTTTAGAGACTCCATCTTTAGACTCGTTTATAACTTCAATTCTTCCAATTCGTCCAGATTTTTGAAGATCTCTTAAATCAAGATCTAATAGTAATCCTTCAGTTTGACCAAATATAGCTCCTACGATGTCTGATTTCTCTACGACACCCTTAATCATGAATTCAGCATCTATAATGTATTTTGTAGTGAAATCTGTTGATGATCCATCATATTTATTAGTAATTTTTATCATCTCATTTTCCGTAATTTTTATGAATTTAATCAAATTCAGAATAAAAATTAAGCATAAAAATCGGAATTATCTATCTCAGTTTCGTTTTTATAGTTATAACTTACTTTAATCCCAAACTATAGTAATCATTAAATTTTTGGATTATAGAGTGTAATTTCCTATGAGCGTAACTGTTATTGTTTATTTGAATAAGTGATTAATGATAATTTCTGATAATTTGATTTATAATTGTAATTGATGGTTAAATCATAATTCCAATTTCTACTTTCGATTAATAGTCTGATATTTGATAACTTAGAGTATTACTTTATTATCTAATATTTTTTTAATTCTATTCTGATTGTCAATTTGAGATAATTCGAATGACAATGATTGATTTGTTCAAATCGTAATTTTTTAACGATTATAATTTA
The DNA here is from genome assembly GCA_014729315.1 of Promethearchaeota archaeon. The sequence goes on from WJKD01000441.1 coordinate 2,356, forward strand.
ATAAATCAATCCCTAAATATATTTTTTGCTATATTGCCAAATAAAGACTTACAAATAACTGAGACCATTCTCTTGATTCTTCCATCATTCTGAAATTTATAAAACGCAATTAAGAATATTTTTTATAAATTGTAAAGTAGAAAATTATCACGATCACTGCCACTATTGCTAAAGCGAGTAAATATACAAGGACAACCAGCCCAATAATTAGATCCGTAATGGAAATATCTCCAAAAAATAATAAAAGAAAATAAGAAAAAAGTATCATCTGAATACCCCCTGCATTTATGTCTATAAGAGTTCTTGTTAAAACGGAGAAAATGATAACTACAACAAAACCTACGATTGCTGAAATCACAAACAAAATAAATACTTCGCTAATTGTAATTTGGGACAATTTTTTCCCCCAAAAAAAGATAAATGCTAAAGTAACAAACATCAAGTAAGATATTCTTGATCCAAACTTCGTAGTAGAGTCATTTTCCATCTAAAAAAACCTTGTAGTAATTTTTTTATATTTTTATTAGGGTTTTGATTCTGTTTCGAATAATTATTTATTTTTTTTTATATATTTATAAATATCCTCCTTGTTTTTGAAAAAAATTCTATAAATCCAATAGAATTGTCATAGTTCCGTCAATTTTAATAATTTTATTATGTTAGGTTTATTTTTACTAAGTAAGATATACTTTAGAAAAGAAAACTTGATGAAATATGGTCGAAAGAATCGTCGTACTTGGAGGAAAAGGCGGGGTCGGTAAGAGCTCAATATCGGCCGCAACTGCAGTTTCGTTATCAGATCTGCTTCCTGAAAAAAAGATTTTAGTTATTTCATTTGATATTGCCCATAATCTTTCTGATTTATTTCAAAAACAAATTGGAGAGAGGTTAACTAAATTAACCAATAATCTTTGGGGTATAGAACCGGATCCGGATATCTATGCTAAAGAATATACGGAAGAGTTCGCAAAAAAGATGAGAAAATTAATCAAAAAAATGCCGATAGTCGGTATGATTCCTCAAATTAAAACATTTGTGGACACTACTTTTACTTCGGACTCCATTCCCCTAGCCTTAAAAAACGCAATGTTCTTTCAGAAACTTCTTGATGCGGAGGACCGCCTTTATCGAGAGGGAACCGAGGAAGTTGACTTCGACATCATCGTAGCGGACTTCCCACCCACAGGAAATATGGTAGCCCTTTTTGAAATTCCCGAAGATCAAGTAAAAGTTGTTCTAAAATATTCGCTGAACTTTTATAATTCGATAAAACATGCGTTACATGGCGTGTCTAATGTAATTAGGAAGATGACTCGTCCATTTGAATCCGCAGGTGATAAAGCACATTTAGGAGACGAAATAGTTAAAATGTTAAATCAATTAGAAGAACGCGGTGAAAGAATTTCAGACCTTATCCACGATGTAGGTTCTTTGCGGTTGGTAACTATTGCTGAAAAACCGAGTTTTGAAGAAATTAAGAGAGCTCGCGATTTAACAGAGAAATATATTAATTTAGATGGAGTCCACATCAATATGTTAACACCTAAATCTGATAATTGTGATTTCTGTAATAATGTTAGAAGTACCCAGCAAAAATATCTCCGAGAAATAAAAAATGAATTTAAAAATAGAAGAATTTGGGAATCAGAGAAATTAAGAGAGGAACCAATTGGATTGGATGGGTTAAGGAAACTTGCTAAAGAAATCTACGGTGAGACATCCGCCCAAGACATCCTGTATCCAAAATAAAAAATAATAATACTATTTTTCTAAACCTTTTTCCATATCGCAATAATCTGAGGGATGGATATAAAGGATAATACTTTTTGATTATCTATCTCATTTTCGAGCGTAAGGACATCGTCAGCACAATAAAGTACTTTCCCCGAAAAGTTTGAGGGAGGTCCGCAATATACATCTACTACTTCATTGATAAAATGTTCAGAAATAAATTTTGCTTTTATTGTTAGCACCTCATATGAATTTTATTTTTATCATTAAAAATTAACTATAAGCAACATATGTTGATGAAAATTTAAATTTATGGATCATTTATTAATTTAGGTTAGGTTTCCATAAAATATTCTAAGAAAGAATTGATATACTTGAAGAAAATTAGGATATCTATCCTAAAAAAAGTTAATCCATCTTTATCATAGAAAAAAATATATGATATTTGTAATAAGTGAAAACTCTGTTGAGAATTTAGAATCAATAACTTTAGGTTTCAAAAGAAGAGATCTGAAGCTTTAGTTAAAAATCGATTTAGAAATTTCTAATCTAAAACTACCTTACTATTTTATTTTTTATCAAAATAAAATATTTAAATTGAATAGAATATAGGTTTTCTATCCATAATTTAAATGATAAAGTGAGAAAAACGAAAGATAAATTTGATTTGGTCGGTACAAAAATAAAAGAATTTGAATTACCTAATTCTGCTGGAAAAACGGTTAATATAAGAGAACTCGAAGGCGAAAAAAATGTAATTTTAATTCTTTTCCGAAGTATAAAGTGACCCTATTGCCGATGGCATGCAGCGCAATTGCGAAAAGATTACGAGAAATTTATAAAATCAGACGGATATTTATATCCGATTTTAGCAGATAAAGAAGAAAACGCCAAAAAAATGGAAGAAAAATACTCACGAAAATATCCAATTTTTTACGATGAAACGAAACAGGTTCCCAATATGTTGAATCAACAAGTAAAATGGTTAAAACTAGGACGAATGCCGGGGTTATTAGTAATTGACAAAAAGGGAATTATCCGATACGCCTATTATAGCGATAACATGCACGATATTCCGGAAAACGAAAAGATTTTAGAAGTTTTAAAAGACATCAATTCAACCTGATTTGGTGGGAATAAAATAGAAAAAAAAATGACATTTTATTCTTATAAGTTAGCCACGCTTTACCAAATCGAAAAATTTTTTATTTAAATATTGATTTTTCCCGGAATACTCGAAAAATCTATAGTATTCATCTATGATTATGTCTTCAAATCTCGATTTATCTTTTTAACACACAGTAAAAACGCAGATATCAGCCAAGCAGTAAGAGATGACATTAGTAACCATTCCCATAACGGTGCCAACTGCCAGGGAGATAAATAAGTCCAGAAATTATCAGTATACCATAGGTAAGGCACGGTATAGAAGAAGTAAAAGAATATGGGGGTTAAGATCCATGTGTTTATTACAAATAAAATTCGCACAATTTTTGAATGTTTAATCCCAATTTGATCTTCAAGAATATCGGGAAAAATTATAAATTGAGAAGATACCAGAATACCACTAAGCATAAAGAATGTAAAAGCAAAATCAGCCACAAGATCATGCCAAGGATATCCAATTGGAAATAACCTGTCCCATACTTCTCCTACATCTTCAGAGATCACGCCCGTAAAAAATAAACCACCCATTGCGATTAACATCAAAAAAACCGTTATATTAGCAAGCGATTTTCGAGTTATGTTTGATTCTTCTCCTATAAGGACTTTTTTCATATACAATGAAGGAGGGATCATTAATAGAGCTGTATTCATTATCCACTAATTAATGATAATCGGCATTGGCGTAAGATCTTGATTTCCTAAGTCGCTTATGTAATTTATTGCTGGATTAAATCCGGCGGGAATGTAAGAAGGTCCCGCAAGGTCCAATTGACCTATCAGAAGTGCCAATATTACACTAGATAACCATGTTATTGACACACCAATCCAAGATAGTTTGACAGTCTTGGGATTGGTAAAAACCGAGAGAAAGCATCTAGTTTCGTTTTAAAACTCATTTCTATTAGAGTTCTGAGTTATTATGTTTTTTATTATATAAACACTAACAATTGGGTTTAGAAATTTAAAAAGATTAAATTAATTAGATAGATCTCTGAAGTTTATCCAAGAAAAAAAGATTGGATAATTCATTTACTCATAAATTATCGTATTCGAAAATACTCAAATATGACATACTACCCCATAATTGACGATATAGGAAGCATTCCCCTACCTGATTATGTAAATTCAGAACAATTCAAAAAATTATATTGGACGACCTATAAGGCTATTTTGTCTGGTAAAAAGGAAGATATCAAATCAAATCGGGGTTTAAAGTCAAATGTGATACTACCGATTCTGGATTCTTTTAAACTTAAGTTAGAAAGTGGATTGGAGATTCCCTCGTATTCAAGACATTGGGATATGCATACTCCGTTCCTAAACCCAATTGGAGAATATTCGAGCAAACCATTTTTAATTGACGATAAAAAAGCACGCATTATTGAAGTAGAAATAATTAGGGAATACGCTAAGGACTACTACAATTCCACAGGTAAGAAGATCAGATGTAGAGTATGTGCTACTGGAGCATTAGAATTATATCTCAAAGCGAGAGGATACGCAGTATATAAAGATATGGCTCTAAATTTGGCAAAAAGCGTTAATGCATTCCTTAAGAATTCGCTGTTCAACGATAAATATTTTGAAACTCCTCTAATATCTATTGATGAACCTTCAATTGGTTTAATTACATACAATCAAATTACAGATGACGATATTACGGACATTTTAGAAGTTGAATCGTCTAATATTAACGCTGATGTCCAAATCCATCTTCACTCCCTCATAAAAAGTGATGTTGCTTTAAATTGCAGAAATATAGACATTCTGACTTGTGAATATGCTTCTAATATTCATCATATAATACCAAAAAAAAAATTAGACTCCTACGATAAATTCATTCGAGTTGGAATTACTCGAACAAATATTTCTAACATTATTGCCGAATATATTGATAAGGGCGTTAGCCCCAGAAGATTCGAAACCACAGAAGGATTATTTTCTATTATTGATTCTAAGGAAAGAATAAAAAAACGATATAAAGAAGCAAAGGAATTATATTCTGACAGGTTAAAATATGTCGGTCCAGATTGCGGCGTTATAGGTTGGCAAAATCATAATGTAGTTTCAGAATTGTTTAGAAGAACTGTTGAAGCGGTTAAAGAAATGAGAAATTTGTAACTACTCCACGGTTAATACCTTAAACAGATTATTCCTCGAAAAAAATAAGATATTTATTTTAGAATTTACTTTAAAATCCATTCTAAAACTGATTTATTTATTATTAATACAATGAAAGAAGATTATTGGTTACCTGATCAGCTGAAGGTTTTCGCTTCTGGCGGTTCAGTCGGGTTGTATGGGAAAGATCAGAAAGACCTCAAAACATTACCCGTAATCCAACATTACAAGGGCAGCGGTGGAGGTTATATCGCAGCGTATACTCACGACGAGGGGACAGGTGTTTATTCTGTAGGTAGTGGCATTTATGTTATGGGGTTAATTCGACTGAAGGGAATGTATCGAGGTCGCATATTCCATCCCGAAGGTTATGAAAATCAAGATATCTCTGCTTTACAGCATTTTAAAGAAATTATCTTTGAATTATTTAATGCTCCTGGTTGGGCTGGTGGAGATACAGGCGGTTTTTTGGGACTGGATTAAAAATATGAGATAAACAATTAGTTTTAATAGAAAAAATAATTACTTTTGTTTTTTAAAAAAATTTTAAATTTAATGTTGAAAACACCCTATTCTATAAATCTATGTAGTTCCTTTTATAATATGTGCATAAGCTCCATCATCTTCTTTTTCATAGTGATTTAATGAAAGAACTAATAGACACTTGTTTGTTTTAGGATTAAAAGATCCAGAGATAATGGGAGAAATAAAGCTCTTTTTTCGGAAAAGAAAACAAGAAATGACATTTGGAAACTGTTCATAAATAAGAAAAAGAAACTGATTAAGCAATTAGGAACTAAATCACGGTAGCATCTAATCCAAAATTAATGCGAGCTTTGAGAATCCAGTTGGAAACCCTGTTCTTCTCTGACTTTTTTCCAATTTGTTAACTTTTGTTTTTATCTATTATAGTTATTACAACGCTTCCCTTTTTGTGTCCTTTTTCAACATATCGATGAGCTTCGGCTATTTGTTCAAGAGAATATCGACGATCTACGATCGCGCGTATCCTTCCAGCTTCAATTAGCTCTTTTATGAGTAATAAATCCACTGCAGTCTCTTTTGCTAATCCCTTTTTAGTTGAGACGAAGTTACCTTTCGGTTTTAAAACCCTCTTACAGCTTGAAAACGAGGTCTTTCCAACCACGTCAAAGATTAGGTCATAAAATTTTCCGTTCTCAGTAAAATCTTCCTTAGTGTAATCGATTACTTTATCTGCCCCCAAAGACTTAATTAGTTCTAAATTATTCGTACTACTTACTCCCGTAACTTCTGCACCAAAATATTTAGCAAGCTGAACAGCAAAAACGCCCACAGCTCCAGAAGCACCATTGATAAGAACAATCTGACCGCTCTGAATATTTCCTTCTCTTAGAAAGTGTAGAGCGGACAATGCGCCAAAAGGAACCGCAGCAGCTTCTTCGTAAGTCAAGTTGATCGGTTTGATCGCTATTACTCCGTCCTCGGCTAAGCTTATATACTCTGCATTAGCCCCAAAACTCATCCCAGTTGACGCAAAAACTTGGTCTCCTTTTCTAAACTTTTTAACATTCTTACCAACTGATTCAATTTTACCCGCTAATTCAGATCCTAATATAGGTTTTTTAGGTTTTTTGATACCGTACATTACTCGCATAAAAAGCCAAAATAAAAATTGGCTTTTAAATCTCCGAACCGAACAGTCTCCTGAAGTAACGGTCGTTGCGTGTACTTTTATTAGTACCTCGTTATCTTTAGGGACGGGTTTGTCTACATTTTTAATTTGAAGCACTTCAGGTGGGCCAGATTTTTCATATAATATTGCCTTCATTAAATTCCTACCTCCCAAATCGCTAGCTGGTTTTTTTCTTTTTCCCATTTGAGTTGTCATTTCTCACCTTTAGGTTAAAATTTACGATATACTTAATCAAAAATCAATAATTTAAACAAAGAAGAACGCAGTAGAAATAAAATATTTATACACAATATAATATATTTCTACTGACAATTTTTTTAGAGCATTTATTCTGCAAAAATCGTCTCTCCTTTATTGGTATATTCTACAATGCCTAGTTGTCTTAGGAATTCCAAAGAATCGTCGACTTCTCGTCCTTCTACAAGTTTGCCATCAACAATGCGCCAAATAAAAACCATCTCCATTTTCACTTTATTACCCGTAGGAGGTAAAGAAACGCCAAAAAGATTCCACTCGCCGGTGTGCGTCCCAGTTGCGTTAACGCGCACCCAGACCTGATCCCCTTCAGCTATAATTTCCTCAATTTGTTCGTACCAGTCGGGAAAGCCTTCGAAAGCCATAGTAAACAATCTCTTGAAGTTATCCCGTCCTTTTTGTTGATGCGTATGGTCAACGTAGTCATCTGCCACTAATTCTTCAAATAAATCCAAATTTCTCGTATTATAGGCCTCAATGAATCTACGAACAATAGCTTTGTTCTGTTCTAACGAATCTTTAATATTATTTTCAGATTTTTTTGTTTTTAACAATTCTTATCACCTTTTTTATGATAATTTTTATCACAATATAGACAGACAACCCAGAATTTAACACTCTTCTTTATTTTTTATCATCTTTTTCTGATTCTGCTTAAAAATTAGAATATAATTATTCTGAAAAATGCTTAAATTATAATTTTCAAAACAGAATGCTAAAAATTTGATATAAGAACATAAAAATATCTATCACTTTCTGATTTTTTATTTTAAGAGTTTGGTATAGCGTAAGCAAAAAAAATCAAAAAGAAGTAAAATTTAAAAAAATTCCATTTAGGATTCAATTCCGCAGTTATGAGGAATGTTTATAATTGTTTAATCATCTGTTTCGTTTAGCCATTTCTTAAAATAAATTATGCCAATTATAGCTCCAGGTATACCAAATATGATTATAATCCAGATAACGGTCCATATACACGCGTAAAGCCAATAGCTGTAGGGTAAACTGCCAAACGATCTAAAAAAATTCCCCTCAATTGCTATATAAATACAATACGCAACGAAAAACACAAAATTACATCCTCCAAAATGTTTTCCCCGGTGTTTTTTCGATTCTTTCTCGCGTGTTCTGAACTCTTGTTTTTCCTCATCAGGTAATCTGCGCCACCATAAGTATCCTCCTACTCCAAAAAACAAGCCCACGGGTAAACCAACAAAGAGCAGCTCCCATAAAATCAGTAATAATATGAATATTACGACCCAAGCTAAACTCCATTGGTCAAAGGTAGCCGTTCCTTGTAAACCAATGTCAGAGGTTTCGACCAACCAGACGAGGACCAAAACCATTCCTACAACTGCGCAGATGCCTACGATAATGCTTGCTATAATCGCTGCCCAGTGTTCCTTTATCTTTCTTTTTACAAAATTATTATTTGTTTCCTCCATAATTTTTCACCAATTATGTTTATAAAACTATTTATTACTATTTGGACATCCCCATAAAAAAATAGGAGTCCGATATTTATGTTCGATTTTAATTTCCATTTTTCTCATCGATTCAAGTTAATCATTATGCCTAAAAATCCCAATAACTTTTAGAATTTTCACAATATCGCAATTTTTATTTTTTCACCTTTAGTAGTTTTATTACCTTCTTTTATTTATAGCACTTTTTGATTGATTAGTTCCTTAATTTTAATATACGGATGATTAAACCTTTCCCGATTAATTGTATGTTCTCCGTATTGAATTGCTTCCTGGGGGCAATAATTTATACAACCTAAACACACTTCACAACGATGCTGCCATTCGGGTTTGTTATTATCAAGTTTAATATTGTCAACAGGACAGATATTTTCGCAGATTCCACATCCATTACACCTATCGTCTGAGTAAAAGTTTTCGTCCATATTACTCGCTTGATTTAGAAATTTTTCATATGAGCGCTTCATTGAGGATCTAAATTTTTTCTTAGTGTTTTCTTTCTGATTATTTTTAATTAATTCTGCGATATTTTCTAACTTCAATTCAGCCTTCTTTATCCTCTTTTTTATTTTTTTCTCTGAAGGTAAAGGATTAAAATGCTTCGCTAATGCCATATTATTTGAAAAGATTCTTATGTTGTACGATAAATCGAGAATTTTTCCTTTAGGCTCAAGTAGCATGTTTATTGTCTGAGGTACGGCTTGATTGGAAAACCCACCCATAGTTGCAACAGCAAAGATATACTTTGCAATACTCATATCTAACTTTTCGATAAATTCATAGACAATTTTTGGAAGTGCCCAAGTATAAACAGGAAAAACAAAACCAACTTTTTCTGATGTAGTCTTTACATTACTTTCCTTAATCAAACTTGCAATTGGTAATAACTCACATTCACCTAGGATTTCTTTTAAACATTTAGCAATGTGTAAAGAGTTTCCGGTACCTGAAAAATAATAGATTATCGTTTTAACCATTTTATCTCCCCTCATTTTTATTTAATACAACGATTACTAAATTCCCCTTTTTATGTCCTTTTTCCACATATTGATGGGCTTCCGCGATTTTTTCTAAAGGATATCTTCTATCGATGATAGGTTTTAGTTTCACCGCTTCAATAAGTTCTCTCAGATATAAAAAGTTCTCGATCTTTTCTCTATAATAGCCTCGAGTGACGCTTAAAAATTTTCCTTCAGGAACAAGAACTTTTTCGCAGACGGAAGATGAAGCTTTACCAACAGCATCAAAAATAAGATCGTAAAGCTCACCTCTCTTGGTAAAATCTTCTTCAGTATAATCGATCACACTATCTGCCCCCAGTGATCTCACCATCTCTAAATTGGTCGTACTACACACTCCGGTAACCTCTGCTCCAAAATATTTGGCAAGTTGTACCGCATAAGTACCATTACTTCCAGGAGCACCATATATCAATACCTTTTTCCCACTCTTAACATTGCCTTTTCGAATAAAATGTAATGCTGTCAATCCCCCTATAGGGACGACAGCAGCCTCTTGGTATGTCAATTTAGTCGGTTTCTTTGCCACTACGCCTTTTTTCCATTCTTCCGGGACGCAGATGTACTCGGCATACGCACCGTTTTTCAAACCCGTGGTAGTTGCGAATATTTGATCACCAATTTTAAATCGAGTCACTTCTTTTCCTATTGATTCAACTTTCCCAGCAAACTCGTATCCTAATATTGGTTTCTTTGGTTTTCTGAGCCCAAACATTAAGCGCATCATAATCGTAAATATTTTTTTATCCGGGTGCCTTCCAATACGAATTGTGCATTCCCCTGAAGTGACAGTAGTGGCGTAAACCTTGACCAGTATTTCTTTATCTTTGGGAATATATTTCTCAACATTCTTAACCTCAAGAACACTGGGAGGACCTTATCTCTCGTACACTGCTGCTTTCATCAATTCTGTTCTATCTGATATTGTAATTCTAAATCACCTTGTTTTATTCATTGAGATTCTGATATTTCTCAAGCGTTCCCGCTTTATAGGTATCTGCGATAATTGAACACACAATCAAGAATATAATAAATCCGAAAAATCCGCTGATAAGGTACAATTCAATGTATTTACCAACAAACGGTACTAATTCTGGTCGTTCCAGCAAGACCAAGAGGAGCGGAATATTCAATATGGATAAAAATATCTTGATACCGATGATGATCTGATGTTTTCTTACTTGTTGATTACCGATTACTCCACGTATAAGGTCTAAACACCCTTCTGATAATCCTAGCACTCCAAAAATACGAAGTAATGCCAAGAATTCGGGATCTATTAGATGAGTAAAATCTGTGTCCGGCTGTATTACTAATATTAATCCGAAAGCCATTTGAATTATCCCTCCGACAATCATACCGGCTGGATCTACAAAAGATTTCGATGATTTTTTTTCTTTCTTACGTTCCTCTTTTGTTTTGAAATCTTCGGGAAGGTATCCCTCCATCGATAATCCAACAAATATAGCGGTCACAATTATGAACACACCTGCTAACCATAGAAAAAATCCCGATATGTCAAACTGGAATGTTCCCGTGAATAGACTAATGATCATAAATACCACATTTACCAGTATAACAACAGCAGACAAAATACCTAAAACTGTCGTATATAACGGCCATAATTCTTCAGTAATGTATATTTTTGGTGTTCCACGGCGTTTATATTCCTTTGTTATGCTTTCGGGAGTTCCCATATGAGCAAGGGCAAGACGCACCGAGGATTCCGTGGACGTTCCAATGTCGGAAAGTTCTTCGGCTTTGTCCCATATGTGTTCCTCAAGTTCGTCTAGAATGTCCTCAAATTCGTCTTTTTTTTGTTTCAACCATTCAGGCATTTATTCTTTAATTTTACAAAGATAATCTTTAACCAATTTTTCCATTTTTTTTTTACTCACGTTATTTTCTCCTCCTTTCTTTTAATTCTTCCACATTCAATCCGCACATATCGCAGAATTGGATTCCTTCGTCGTTTATATCGATTTTATTGGCACAATTAGGGCAATAGAGGTATTGTTCGTCTAAGCGAACATTAATATCAAGCATCGGAGAAATGGCTTCTGTCAATTTGCTATAGAACCCTGATAAATGATGGTATATTTTATCACCGCGTTCCGTCATTGAATAAAGCTTTCTCGTGCGTCCATCAACCTTTCGTTTTTCAGATTTTAGTATACCTTCGCGTTCGAGTTTTCTTAATATGGGATATAATGTCCCCTCTTCAATAACCAACATTTCGTTAGTTTCCATTTCAAGATTTTTTAAAATTGCGTATCCGTGAATCTCTCCATTTTCAGCTCTATCAATTATAGCTAAGATACAAATCGTACTAATTCCACGATTGATTTCGCTTTCAAACTTTTCTACATACTCTCGAATTTCTTGTGATGCGATTAAAGCTTCTGTGCCAAATTCCTTAACCCGTTTTATCATATACATATCTCATCTCAATTTTTTTCTAAAGATTTTGTGAACGAATAATATTTATCTTATAGTATCTTATTAATACTAAATTACTCACAGTATTTAAATTTTTTTAATTGGAAAAAAATACGAAACTGTATAAGCAGACTCGAGCTATTAATAGAAAAGGCTTTTCGTTTTATTAATAATAAATTCAAAAGCATACTTACTAATAAGGAACTATATAATAATTACTAAAAATAGTAAAATTAAGAAAATTGACTGGAAGGATATAAAATGAAAAGGGATATAAACCATTTTTCGCTCCTAAAAACGAAATTATAAGCTATGATTAAAAAAACGATTATAGGGTACCACCAATGAAAGCAATAGTATGGACGGATTATGGACCTCCAGACGTACTTCAACTCCAAGAAGTAGAAAAACCCGTTCCTAATGATAACGAGGTATTGATTAAAGTATATGCAACAACAGTAACCGCGGGAGATTGTGAACTCCGAAACCTTGATTTTTCATTTGTTTTGAGAACTATATTTCGATTAAGTTTTGGGCTTAAAAAACCTAAAAGAGTCAAAATTTTAGGAATGGAACTGGCAGGTATCATTGAGGCTGTCGGTAAAAATGTAAAATTGTTCAAAAAAGGAGACCATGTATTCGGATCTACAGGTATGAGATTTGGAGCCTACGCTGAATATGCATGTCTCCCCGAAGAATGGAATGAGGGTGCTTTAGCAATTAAACCAGTTAACATTACCTTTGAAGAAGCTGCTACCGTTCCAATTGGATGCCTTGAAGCATATTATTTTCTCGAAAAGGCAAACGTAAAGACCGGAGATAATGTTCTTATCCTAGGGGCTTCTGGAACTATAGGAACTGTCGCGATACAACTTGTCAAATACTTCGGAGCAAAAGTAACTGCCGTTGGTAATCCAAATAGCTTAGACGTGATGAAATCGATAGGAGCTGATAAGACAATGGACTACACTAAAGACGATTTCATGGACAGTCAGGAAAAATATGACGTTATTTTTGATGTAGTAGGTAAATATTCTTTTTCAGATTGTAAAAAAGCGTTAAAAAAAAAAGGAATGCTCCTTTTAGCTAATCCTAAGTTGTCAACTATAGTCCGAGGGTTACTTTCTTCGATTAAAGTAAAGACTGGATCAACCTCCTATACGAAAGAAAGACTAAGTTTTCTTAAAAACCTAATTGAAATGGGAGAATTGAAGCCAGTTATAGTAAAACAGTATTCATTAGAAGAGATTCCTGAAGCACACAAATTTGTTGAAGAGGGACAAAAAGTAGGAGACATATCCATAACCATAGAACCTAATCACTAAGATCCTCCATAGAAATCTTTGCTTTACTTTCTCCAAAAATTTTTATTTCAATACTTGGAATAAAAATGATGAGCTTTTTATGAATTATAATCTAAACTTTTTTTTAGAAACTTCTCATTTAGGTTCTTATGACTCTTCAAAGGAAAGAAGCTCCAAAATATTTTATACCAACCTTTATGATTTGGATTTTCTTATGTAATGTTACGGCTATAATATTGGCAATCGTTTGGGCTATTCAATTTCCCGAGAGTTTTTGGTTTAACTCAACGGTCTCAATGTTCATAATTATTGGAATAAATGTTCTGAGCATTATATTATTATATCCATTGCTAAATATGGATCCCTTAACTCCATTTCTGAAAGGTGCGTTGATATGGTATGTGATAATATCGATAGTATACATTGTTTTAGCGGCTTATTTTGCGCTAATCCCAGGTACAATTCAATTATTGGGCGATCTCTGGTATCATTGGAAGAGAAAAAAATTAGTAAAACAAAAAGAATAGTATTTTAAAAAATCAAAGTCTTTAAGTTATTTTTTTGATTTTCTATTAATTTATTTTATAAATAAAAGAATCTCTGTAAAGAGAGAAAAATAACAGAAAAACTAAGCTCATTTATAATAAAAAGCATAATTTTAGCGTTTTCTCTTATTACAGGACCGATATATTTGCAATATACTCGTTATCTAAAACAATGATCTACAATTTCAAAAAAAAATTGGATATACCAAATCTAGTACTAATTTCCAGTAGTTAGTAATTTATGTGTAGCTAAGGTTGAACTTATGTTTCTTCTCTCTTAGTCTACTAACATAGAAAAAGAGAATATCAGATTTATGACCAGAATCTGTTGATTAACCATTAAATATTTATTCTTATAAGAAACTCTAAAAAGAGCTTTAAAATATTAATGTCTTTGCTCGTAATAGAAGAGATTTTCAGCAAATACTTGGATGGTGATGTCTCCAGATTTTTCGTATTTTTCCATTAATTCTTGCTTTGAACAGTTTGCTTCATACATCCACCCACCAGCGTTACGTGCTATATTATTATAAAGTGATATAAACTTGTCATGATTCCATTCTTCTTTATCCATATTCTTGTATATCTCTTCCTCCTATTTAAAACATATATAAAAATTGCACCCATTTATTCAAATTAATTTTAAAAATAAATAATAGTCTGGAATAAACATTCCCCCTTGAAACCTTTATCTGATATTGCTTGCTCTCAATTCACAATCTCCTCTTTCACAAATCTCTCCTTCATTTTTTGAATGAAAATATGAATGTTATTTCACTCTTTTTTATATCCGCAAGTGGACTACCCGTAGATTTTTATCAGAGAATGGCAAATTAAATAAGAAAACTAATTTTCATAAATAAATTAACGTGGTTTTATCTACGGTGAATATTATAATAAATAATTAAAAAAAAAATAAGATTTTATTTTATAGATTCTTCTCCATAGCTTTTAATCCTTTTAAGCGAGGTCAAAACGGTCAAGCATCATAACCTTGTTCCATGCTGCGATAAAGTCATCTATGAACTTCCCTTGAGCGTCATCACTGGCGTATACTTCTGCTAATGCCCTGAGTTGGGAGTTCGAACCGAAAATGAGGTCGACACGCGTAGCGGTCCACTTTAGTTCACCCGTTTCGCGATCGTATCCCTCGAATAACTCCTTTTCTTCCGAGGTTGCTTTCCACTCCGTGCTCATACCGAGCAAGTTAACGAAAAAGTCATTACTAAGTACCTCAGGTCGTTTAGTGAAAACACCATGCTGCGATCCTCCGAAACCAGCATTCAAGACGCGCATACCACCTATGAGCACCGTCATTTCGGGTGCGGTCAAGGTTAACAATTGCGCCTTATCAACCAGCATCTCCTCCGCGGATACAGCATACCGAGTCTTCTGGTAGTTGCGGAATCCATCTGCTTTCGGTTCCAGAACGGCGAAGGCTTCCACATCGGTTTGCTCCTGCGAGGCATCCGTGCGTCCCGGGGTGAAGGGAACCTCCACATCGAAACCAGCGTTCTTTGCAGCTTGTTCGACACCTGCACAACCAGCCAGGACAATCAAGTCAGCAAGCGATATCTTTTTACCGTCAGACTGAGCATCATTGAATTCAGATTGGATGCTTTCCAAAGTCTTGAGGACCTTCGCCAGCTGGGCGGGTTGATTAACTTCCCAATCCTTCTGTGGAGCCAAACGGATACGAGCCCCGTTTGCGCCACCGCGCTTATCGGAGCCTCGGAATGTGGATGCCGACGCCCAAGCGGTCGAAATTAGTTCCGAAATAGACAAGCCAGAAGCCAATAACCTGGCCTTAAGAGAGGCAATATCTTCTTTATCAACTAGCTCGTGATCGACAGTAGGGATGGGATCCTGCCATATTAGGTCTTCGTCAGGAACCTCAGGTCCAAGATACCGAGAGCGGGGACCCATATCGCGATGGGTCAGTTTGAACCATGCTCGAGCGAACGCATTTGCAAATTCATCGGGATTCTCCAGGAAATGTCTCGAAATTTTTTCGTATTCTGGATCGAACCGAAGAGAGAGATCAGTGGTTAGCATAGATGGTGCATGACGCTTTCCTGGTATGTGGGCATCTGGTACAGTATCAGCACCTGCACCACCCTTCGGTGTCCACTGATATGCGCCAGCGGGACTCTTTGTCAGTTCCCATTCATAACCGAATAGGTTCTGAAAGAAGTTGCTACTCCATTTTATTGGGTCGATGGTCCAGGTGACTTCCAGACCACTGGTGATGGTGTGTGCCCCCTTGCCAGTTCCATGGTTACACTTCCAGCCCAGTCCCATTTCCTCGATGTTAGCCGCTTCGGGCTCTGGTCCCACATGTTCTGCACTAGCGGCACCGTGGCACTTTCCGAATGAGTGACCACCTGCAATGAGTGCTACAGTTTCCTCATCATTCATCGCCATGCGTGCGAATGATTCACGGATGTCTTTTGCTGCCAAAACGGGATCGGGATTACCGTCTGGACCTTCTGGATTGACATATATCAAACCCATTTGCACGGCTGCAAGTGGATTCTCGAGATCGGGTTTATCTTTATTGCTCGTGTGCCAACGCTCGTCAACCAACCATTCCTCTTCGGAACCCCAATAGGTGTCCTTTTCCGGTTCCCAGATATCCTCCCGTCCGCCACCAAAACCGAAGGTCTTGAATCCCATCGATTCTAAGGCGATATTACCTGCGAGGATTATCAAGTCTGCCCAAGATATTTTCTGACCGTATTTTTTTTTGATTGGCCAAAGCAGCCTTCGTGCTTTATCAAGATTCGCATTATCGGGCCAGCTACTGAGAGGCGGGAAACGTTGATTTCCACTACCTCCACCACCTCGACCATCTCCAATTCGGTATGTGCCTGCACTGTGCCAAGCCATGCGGATGAATAAGGGTCCGTAGTGTCCGAAGTCCGCAGGCCACCAGTTTTGCGATTTCGTCATGAGTTCAGCGAGATCCTTCTTCAAGGCATCAAAATCGAGACTCTTAAATTGCTTGGCGTAATTAAAATCCTTGCTCAATGGATTAGACTTGGCTGAATGTTGATGTAGTATATCGAGATTCAGTAGATTGGGCCACCAATCATGGATCGTTGTGCCACCGCCAGCAGTGGGTTTCTTCATCTTTTCTTTTGCCGTGTTTTTGCTTTCTTCATTCATAATTTAATAACTTTCCAATATATTAGTTTTTAATTAGTAAATTAGTAACTAACAGGGAATTTGGATTATTGAGTCATATTTTAGTTTAGATATTTTTTATCTCTATGATATTTTTAATCAATAATCATTCCCATTAGATTTAATTTCTAATGCAAAAAAAATGCTAAAAAAGTTTTCTTTATAGAATAAAAGCCATACTTTTATAATCTCAGAAAAAAAACGAAGGTTATGCCAGATAAAGTGCTAATCACCGGTATTAGCGGGTTTATTGCGAAACATATTGCTCTAAAATTACTAAAAAAGGGATATTTAGTCCGAGGGACGCTAAGAAGTATGGATAAAGCTGAAGAGACTAAACAAACTCTTAATAAACACGGAGCTGATATTTCTGCGCTTGAATTTGTTAAAACAAATTTATTAAGCGACGATGGATGGGATAACGCCGTGGAAGGTTGTAAAGGTATTTTCCACGTAGCATCCCCCTTTCCCATGAAGCAACCGAAGGATAAGGAAGCACTTGTAAAGCCTGCTCTCGAGGGGACTCTTCGGGTATTAAGAGCCTCTCAAAAAGCGGAAGCAGAACGTATAGTAATAACCTCATCGATGGTGGCAATGATGTACGAACCAGACCGAAAAGGAGAGTTTAAAGTAAAAGAAAATGATTGGACAGACCCAGAATGGTCAAAATTAAGCGCCTACGCAGTCTCAAAAACACGTGCCGAACTAGCTGCGTGGGAGTGGGCAAAAAAAAACGAGTGGAAGACAAAACTAAGTGTGGTTAATCCCGGATTTGTACTAGGACCTACGCTGGATGGAAAAACGAATACCTCGTTAAATGTGATAAAACTTTTTCTAAAAGGAGATTATCCGGTAGTACCTAAGGTTTCTTATTCTATTGTTGATGTACGAGACTTAGCAGTGCTACACATAAAGACTTTTACGATTCCTGAATGTGGAGGACGGAGGCTGATAGGAGGAGCAAACACTCTGGCTATGGTTGAAATGGCGCATATTTTGCGCGATCAATTCCCAGAATTTAGCGATAATATTCCAACCCGGCGTTTACCAAATATTTTGTTAAAAATTTTGTCTAAGTTTGACTCCCGATTAAAAAGTGTTGTCCAGGATATTGGAAGAGTGCCGATAGCAGAAACTGATTACGTTGAAGAGTTAACAGGAATATCCTTTCGGTCATCAAAAGAAGCTGTGATTGCTGCTGCTGAATCCATCATTGACTTCAATGATCTAGGCGATTAAAAATATGGATTTCTTAAAAGGAAAAACATAAGAAGGCAAAAGAAATTGCCAAAATAATGATTACCAACATGGAAGCGAATATGAAAGATCCAGAAAAATTTTGGGCAGAGAAAAAAGAGAAAAATCCCTATTTCATTTAAAAACCATAAAACTTTTTTAAAACATTCATAGGAACAGGATTTTCATAAGTCAATCCCATTTTAACACATAGAGTTTTAAAATCCGTATCAGTTGTTAGGATAAAAGATGCTCCCTCTTGTATGGCTAATGCTAGATAAGAACAATCATATATATCGTGCTTTAAATCATTTGAATATTTGAATGTTTGAATAATATATTCCCTTTCTAATCCCTTATAATCTGGACTTGAATAATTATTAACGAAATCAAAGATCAATTCTTTAGCAATTTCCTTTTCAATTTTCCATTTAGTTGTAAGAATCCAATATGCACGGAATGGGAGATAATCTGGAATAATCAATTTAAATGAACCACTTAATCCATCATCCATTATTTCTTTTATGTATTCATATCCAGGATGATTATTAACGAAGTATATTGAGAGAAAGTTCAAATCAACAACCTTTTTATCCATTTAACTATCCTCAAATGTATATTGTCCCGCCTTGAAAAAAGAATTATCCTTCCCCCATTCCACAGGAGCTTTTACCGTCTTTTGAGTCGGAATAACTCGCTTGAGAATTAATTTGTCATTTTCATCAATTATTTCAAATTCCAAACCAGGAATGATATTATATTTATCCCTGATGTTTTTAGGGATAGTTAATCTTCCTCGTTCATCAACAGATACTTTTTCAACCATTACTTGTTTCACCCATTTTTTTTTACCCACTCATTAATACCCATCAATAATATTTATATTTTTTTCTATAAAAATTTTAACTACTCACACCTAAATGATTATAGAATTCAATTTCAATGATCAGAAGCTTTAAGAATACCAATAGCAGAAACCAATTACGTTGAAGAGTTAACAGGAATATCGTTCCGTTCGTCTAAGGAAGTCTTAGTTGCTGCTGCTGAATCTATTATAGAGTTATGTAAATTGTGACCATATTTCATTGATAAAGAATGATTCCTATTTTCTTTCGTTCCAAATGACTGTTTAATTTTAATTTTTGTAGTTCTCATATTAAATTAACAAATTAGTGAAAAAATTGAATTTAAAAAGTTCTCCAAAATAATATCTATTTTAGATAGGAATTTTATTATTCCATAAAAAGGTGTTATCTATAGAGGGGCACGTGTCTTTTGAAATCTTTAAATTTAAAACAAGGAAGTGATAACAAAGAACTTATAAATAGCATTGATTCGTTGTTTGATGCTAATTTTCTTATTTCTAACGAGAATAAAATTTTAGATAATAATATTCAAAATAAGAAACCCAATCTTTTTTTAGGTGAAAAAAAGATAACGGCATAGGTATCGAAGATTATAGGAAGGAGAGCATTTTTAATAAATACCTAATAAAAAAAAGAAGAATGTAAAGGCTTAGGACTCGGGCTGTCTTTGGTTGCCAAACTTCTAGAATTGTGCGAAGGTAAAATTTGGGTTAGAGATCGAATTCAAGGAGATAATAGTCAAGGAAGTAATTTTATCATTCTAATCCCGAAAGCTGAAAGGTCTCAAATTTCATAAGCTGCATTAAATTTCCTTAATGTAATTCTATATATTCTTAAGTTCTCAACGATAATTGATTGAGGCGATTGCGATTTGAATTTATTTTAAAAAACGAATGGTGAATAGAAGATTCACTATAAAACGAAGAAAAAGATAAATATGAGAAAAAATGAAGGATATTTATGTCTGAAAAGGATAAAGATAAGAAGGCAAAAGAAATCGCTAAAATAATGACCGCTAATATGGAAGCGAATATGAAAGATCCAGAAAAGTTCTGGCTAAAAAAGAAAAAAGAATGCAAAAAGCTAGAGATAAAGCTCCAGCAAAAATGAAAGCTCTAGAAGAAGAGAATAAAAAATATTAAGAATTTATTAGCTCTTTCGGATCAATATCTGTTTTAGTAAAGCTTAACTCAATTAATTGAGGAGGTTATGAAGATTTTACAGCTTTATGAATCCACATAATACCAATGTTTCGGAATAAATCAATTGCTATTATGAATGGAATCATGAAAATCACAGCAAGTAGAGGATATATTACTAAGGACCCTTCTCTCCCCAAAGGCGTTGTTATTAGAAAATAGAAGTTTATTATTACCGAGACCCCGGCATAACCTTTAACCACAGCAAATATCCTATCGCCAACTCGTTCTGTATCTGCAAACTCCGATTGACCATATAATTTTCTAATAGTAACTAACCCTGAGTCTTGGATGGCTGCACACATAGCAAATAATAGAGTGGTTACAAATATGGGGAGCCAGTACCAAGGAATAAAGACAAAATTGTAAATTCGACCATCACTATCATACATGGAAGCTGCGCCTTCTTCTGTTAATAATAGCTTCAATATATTAGGGCTTGATACAAGTGCTACCCAAATATTCACGCACAGTAGACTCGCAAAAACTAATTGAATCAAATATCTTCTTTTCAAATATTTTCCAGAACGACTCGTCCTAGCATATCCTACGAATTCAATGCTTTTAATTAATTTTGTAAATCTACAATAGATGCGAGCAACAAGAGCGGCTAAGGAATATCCGATGATTATAGCGAAATAAGGCAGCGTAAATGCTAAAGTATAGAATAAAAGTTGTGCTTGTCCGCTAGTAATATTAAAAGGGACATTATAGCGTATTATTTCATTTAACTACACATCATCCAAGGAACGTAAACTTGTCGTAATAAAAATGATTACATGAGACAACAATGAAACAAGAAAATACTTTAGAATCTTTTTATCTACCATTTTAAATAATTATTCAAATTGTTATTAGAGATAAATATGAATTTATTTCAATGTATTTAAATATTTTTTATTACAAATTGGAGTTTAAAGCATTAGATCTTTCAGTTTTTTCTCATAGTTAATCTTAAAAATATTACTTAAGGGCAAAATAGCAGAATTTATATTTTAATTAGTTATTATAGTTTGTATAAGGAGAAATAATCTTTACAACAAGATGTTTAAGTATTTTAATAATTCCCAGTTCTAACTTATCCCTATTCTCGAAAGTGTATTAGACTGAAATTGAGTGTAGACCAAAAAATATTCAGATGTCAGAGAAAATAATCAATAAGATTTTCATTAGTCTATAAAATTAATTTAGGTATCAATTCGAGTTAGTCTATTTATAAGATCAGAATTTCCTGGAAATTCACGCAGTAATTCTTCTCTACTTGCTATATAGAAGCTATCAAAAGAAAATGAAGGTGCACAGACATTTGTTCCGAATGCAAAAGGAATACCCTCCGGGATTTCTGCAGCTTGCCAATATCCTTGAGGGACACTTAAAACAGGTCTTTCTCCAATGTTAATTTCCGTTCCAAGATGTGTTTCATGATGAGTCCCATTAGGATATATTACATGTATTATGAGTTTTCCTTCATGGATTAGCCATAGTTCTTCATTATTGAGAACTTTATGAAATGAAGAAAAGTCACTAGGAAGGAATAACCAATGTCCAGATGTCCTATAAGCGTTGCGGTGGGTTTCCACAAATTTCGGACCGTCAGGATGATCGAACCAATCATAGGCAGTGAGTAAATCATTCAAAATTGACATTTGAATACACTTAGGTTGTTTTTTGTATATTATTTTAGCAAATAAAATATATTAAGAATTACTATTCCTCAAATCTTTCAAATTTTATGTCAAAAAAAGGGGTATGAACTAAACAAAGTTTTGCAGTTTCGTTTCTATTATTTTTATAGGAAAATTTCTGACTCTTTAGGACAACACAGAAATCCCCGTCTGATAATCTAAATTCCTTTTCTTCTAAGAAAAATTGAATTTCCCCATCCAGAATATAATAATATTTATCTGAATGTGTAGACCAAGACTTTGAATGTCTAGACTTGGGAGGGACTTCAATTACTGCAAAAGAAGTATTTAATTCCAAGTTTTCTGTATAATCGTATATTTTAAGTCCTGAAAACTCTATGGGTTTTAACGAATCCTTACTAATTTTCATAAAAATTCAAAGAGTATTGATTTAATTAAATAAAAGAAAATGAAAAATATGTGAAAATAAATTATGTCCCTTCTTCATAACCATGAATATAGTTGTATTGTTCCTCGGTTAGTTCGTCAATTTCGATATTCATAGCTTTGAGTTTAAGATACCCTACTCTGTCGTCAATATCTTTAGGTACTTCAATAATGCCTGGCTTCAGATGGTTCTTATTTTTGACGATATATTCTGACATTAGAGATTGCAGTCCAAAAGACATGTCCATTACTTCGCTTGGATGGCCCTCTGATAGAACTAAATTTGCTAATCGTCCCTTTGCTAACAAATAGGCTTTCTTTCCTGTCGGAAAGATTAATTCTTCCACATTCGATCTCACAGGTTTAATTTCTGTAGCATATTCGTAAAGTTCTTTTGTTGGTATTTCAATGTCAAAATGTCCAAGATTACCTAAAACAATACCGTCTTTCATTGTGTCAAAAACTTCAGTTTTAGGAGGAATCACATGTTTGCATCCCGTAGCGGTGAGGAGAATATCAGCTTGAGGGAGAGTTTTCTCAATAGGCATGACTTGATAACCAGCAAAACGTGCTTGAAGAGCTTTGATTGGATCTACTTCAGTTACAATAACATTCGCTCCTAATCCTTTTGATCTAAGAGCCATTCCCGAGCTACAATGACCATATCCTGCTATCACAACTGTTCTTCCAGCAAAAAGTACATGCATACCGTATATTGCAGCTACAACGCCTTGACCGGTGCCTAACTCGTTATCAAACTGATTTTTACATCGTGCGTCGTTCACCGGAAAGAGAGGCACTTGCAAAGCGTCTTGCTTTTCCATAGCTCTAAATCTTTTAACACCTGTGGTTGTTTCTTCTTGACAAGCGATAATTATCCCGTTTTCGATTAATTCTGGAAACTCTTTATGAGCAGTAACAATCATATCTGCACCATCATCAATCAAAATGTTAGGTTTTGCTTTTAAACACTGTCGTATGCACCAATAAAATTCCTCGTCGGTATTGCCGTGCCAGGCGAATACATTCACATCTTCTTTCACTAAAGCAGCAGTAACATCGTCTTGTGTAGATAGAGGATTACTTCCGCACAACCACACATCAGCACCTCCAGCTTTCAAAGTACGAGCAAGATTTGCTGTTTCTTTGGTTACATGAAGGCATCCAGCTATTCTTATTCCCTCCAAGGGCTTTTCCTTTTTGAAGCGATCTCGAATTATTCCCGCAGTTACGGGCATCTTATTTTCAGCAATGTAAAGAGCTTCTTTACCTTTTTCTGCCAAACTTTCGTCAGCGATTTTGTATTTTACCATTTCAATTCACAAAATTTTTAATGTTTACTTATCATTAGTAAGAATAATTGAAATAAAAAGGTTTTAATGGTGATTTGGGTAATCTTTTTTAGATAATTACTCATATTATTAATCAAAAATCCGCTATAAAATTAATCGTAATATGAACGACATTACAGACAAAAGAAAATTAGTAAAAAGTTTCTTTACATCATCAAAACCATTAATATCAGAGTTATCAGCAAGTTTAGGCTATACTCGAAAGACAATTCGAAGAAATTTCAAGCAATTGAAGCAAGAAAAAATAATTAATAATTTTACGATTAATATTAATCCTTACTTGATACCAAACTTAAGTTATGTCTTTTTAGAAATTAAAACAAATCCCCAAGAACCCGAACTAATCTCAAATTTGGTAAAAATTCCGCATTTAATAATGCTAGACGGGATTTTCGGAGAATTTTCTTTAATTGCGCAATTTATTTTTAGAAATTCCGAAGAATTCAACCAAACGCTTCAAAAAGTTGACAAC
>WJKD01000442.1 GCA_014729315.1 Promethearchaeota archaeon
AATGCGGTCACGAACTGTTGGTACAGAAAGAAAACGCTCACCTTTGGTTTTCCGTTTTGGTATTGAAAAACGCATTAGCGGATAGGGATGGTATTTTCCGGTTTTAAGGCTGCTACTGAGTTTATTTAAATTTGATTTTAACGAAGACCCAAACCGATTTATTGTAATCCCATCAGCACCGCGGCAACCATGATTTTCGAGAACGCGGAGCCATGCTTGTTTAAGCGTTGGGAATGCGGCGATTTGCTCAATTAAGTTTGATTCGGACATAGTGAAACCACGTTTTATTGAATTTTAATTTTAGCTTTCCAAAATTCCATAATCTCCGATAACAGCTTTGAAGTCAGCCGAAACTGCCGATCCTGGCTGCCAGCAAATGCGAGCCTGGCTGATGGATCTGCCAGAAAATCTTGAGTCACGTGTCTCCCGACCGACTACCGGTTCGATCTTGCCCGATATCTTCGTCTCATCAACCGGATCGTGAGTACCACTATTTAAATCCTGTTCAATAAACTGATTTGCCAGCGCGTGAGCTGGTAAATAGCCACCAATGCAGTTTTTAATCACAAGCTTGTCATTAGATGAATTATCAATCTCCCAGTTATCAAATAGTTTGTTAATGGTATCTTGATTAGCTAAATCATTTACCAAACATGCTCGCCCCCAACCATAGCGGCGTTCACCGCCAAATTGGAGTTGATTTAGAGTAATTTTAATTTGCTCGCTAATTTCGTCCTTTAATATTAGATAGCCGACTAAATGAACAGGTGCACCTAATTCATCAAATGCTGGATCGTTTAATTTGCCTTGCAACGATGTTCCTTTCAAAGGTCTGCTGCGTGGACGAATATATTCGGTTTCGTGGAGTGATCCTTCCTCGGAACTACGAAAAGAGTAATCCAGCGCTGTGCTGGCATAGGAATCTAGAAGCAAGTATTGTATTTCAGATTTTGGAATTTCATCTTTTCCAAAAACCATACCTGTTTTTGTCGATTTTGGATAGAGTGTAGCATTAACCTCATTTTTAAGAGCAGGAAACAAATAAGTAAAACGAGCATTCTTTTTCAGCCAACTGCCAGTTCTTTGGTAGGGATTTTCTACCGGCTCGTTTTCTAATTCTTTAAAACCATTTCTCGCTAATCTGGCAGTTAGTGCCGCCCACACAACCTTACCGGGCACATAAAGCCGAGTTTGATTAAGGTTTCCTATCTTGCGCCAGCCGATGAGTAATTGGCTTTTTATTTGAAATATAATCGGATATACATGCCAGTTCATTCTTCCTCATCCTCCTTATTATCATCTTGTGCTGCTACATCAATTTTTGCCGCTTTAGCGGAGTAACGGGTGTATATAAGAATCTGTTCGTATAAGCTTTTGATTAAAAAAAGCCTATCAATGTTCTCAAGTAGCCCGCTATCGGAGGCAACATGATTAAGAATTGTCGTTTTCATATTCATATTCATATTCCTTGAATTTATTGTTTTCCAGTCCAGCCCGTTATTAAGTCCATAGCCCCACTCTTTAAATGCATCATGGTTTAAAATATTTAATAAAGTTTTAATAATATAACAGGCACAAATTTGTTCTCCGTTCAAATAACTGGGATCGGTCTTTTCTCCACTTCTTGAAAGAAGAAACAATATGCCTGCATAAATACCCTGTTCTTGCAATACACCTAATGCTTTTGTGGCAAGGTTTTCAACGGATTTTGGGTCTAGTCTATTTTGTAAATCTTTTCCAAATTTGATTTCTAATACCTTCATTATTTCCTGTGCTTGCTGAGCGGCTACTTTGTCTAAATTTATGCTATTCATTTGTCACCTCCCAGTTGGCTAATGAACTAATTCTTCCAAAACCTCGTGTGCCCATACCACCAACGCCTAAAAATTCACAATATTTTAATGCATCTGCTAATATTGAATTTAGATCTTGCCACTCAACTTTTGATTTGTTATAGTACCTATCATATTCTGTGGTTACAACTTCTAAAGCTTGTATTAGAGAATTATTAAATTTGACATCATCTTTAGATTTCAGGCTCAATGCCTTGAAAATTTTTTCTTTTTCATTTTTATCGTCGTTAGATAATTTATCTTTCCATTCTTTAATAGAAGGGAAGTTGTTCCGATAATCATCAAAAACGATATCCATAATTAGCCAGGTTGTCCTGGGAATTGCTTCATACGTAAACAGAGCCCCTTCTTCAGCAGCTCCTGTAAAGGGATCTATGCTCACCGAAGTGCGAACTTCTAAATTTGAATTGACAACTTGTGAGAAAACTTTATCGGTAACCAATACAATTCGATTTGATACCGCTCCCCATTCTCTTGATTCCTTTGCCTGGGGAAAAACTAAGACTATATTGACATCGTTCCCGTTTTTTTTCGCCTGCTCCAACATTAACCAACCCAAGTTTAATGATTGGTTCCAGTCGAGAGTGGTAATGAGTGTTTCATCTTTCTGCTCAAAATTAATAATTTCACCATTAGCTGTTGAAAATTTTACGTCAATATCTGCATGTTCTAAACAACTTTTTGTCGTTACCCAAACTGGTCCTGCCATCGAATGAACCGGAAACAACAAAATGTTAGCATCGAAAATATTTACTGTACCGCTGTATCCGCCCTCTTCACCTTTGGCATAACCAAAAGTATAGCATATCGGGCAAGTAGGTTTCCCGCAGTGCTTATCTTTCCCTGCTGTATCTCCCTTTCCCGCACATTGTAATTTGCCATATCTATAGGCAGCATATTGGCGCAGAGCACCGGATATACTTGTCCCCGGAATTTTTGGAATGTTTGTTCCCGGTTCACGAATGATACTATTATCCACACGACCCAGGCGATAACCACCAGTTCCTACATGAACGGGGTCTAGCGTCATTAGTAAAAATCGATGCAAAGAATAATTCGCCATTTTAACCTCCTTAATTATTTTTTATTGGAATTTTTTTTCATGATCTTCATGTATAATTCGATAACATCCGCAAGCATTCCGGATGCAGCAGCGTCTTTTAAAAGTTCATGATTCTCTTTTATTTTTTCCTTGCTCCAATTTTTTCCCCATGTTTCTTTAAGTGCATCTTCAATAAAGTCGTTAAATGTTTTTTCGTTTGCATTTGTAATCTTCCAATCAGTTCTTCTTTTTTCAATTAGCTCAATTAAAGCATTGATTTGTGAGTTGGTTAAGCCAATATTTACATCAGAGATAACATCCCAGATTTTTCCAAATTTTACCAGTTCATCCAGCAGATATGGTCTGTTTGGTCGGATCGGACGTTTAGCGTCTTTATCGTAAAAAATTTCAAAACGGCGACCTGAAGTGTCGAGGAATTCAAAGTCGAAGGTAGAAGGATTTACAAAAACTTTTGAACCACTTTTTTTAATTTTTTGATAATCATTTTCATTATAAAT
The DNA here is from genome assembly GCA_014729315.1 of Promethearchaeota archaeon. The sequence continues at coordinate 3,414 of WJKD01000442.1, forward strand.
TCTACTTTTCAATTCAGATGCATGAATAAGATTTTCATTTGAAATCGTATCAATTTTATCAGGTGATTTTGAAAGAAAATGCAAATACCAGTAATCTGGTGTTTTGTCGTTCCCCATTTTCATTGGTAATTCCCACTCTATGCCATTTGTAAACTTCACAGTGCGAAATAAATCTGGAGCATTTTTCAAATCCCACGTTTCAGGATTTACTTTTTCAACTTCCCATTCTGACCACCGTTTTTTCCAATTGTCTTTTTTCGATTGGATCAAATTTCTTCCTGCATCTAATATTGCTCTCAATGGCGTCCTGCGAGGTGCATAGATGATACCAAGATGTATAGGTAGGCGATCTCTAACTTTTCCCAATTCGATTTCAAATTTTCTTTTTATTTTTAGTGCTATATCGTTTGCTTTTTCAGCAGGAACTAACGCCATAAAAACAGAGGGCTCAGCAATTATTTTTATTAACGGAGCATATTCAGCTATCCCTTCAGTTGTAATTTTAACATTATTTAAAACACCTTTTACTTTAGATGGGGTTTCATATTTACTTGCTTCCAAAATGGTTAAATCATTATTCTGAATTTTCTTAATAATTGCTTCTGCTGCTTTTTCTGGAATATTCCAATCTGGTCCATTTAATTGCTTTGCAATATAACATAAATTATCTGCAGTGAGAAAATAACCAGATTCTTCATTAGCAGGGGGAACCCAAACAGCATTTAATTTTACGACTTTCAAATCAAGTTCATAAACATGGAATCTTCCCAAAGTGCTGATTTCTGTTTTTGATTCAAATTTTCCACCGATCCGCAGTCGTTTTTGATTTTTTAAGATCAGTCCTTTATCATTTCCTTTTTCATTAGCATTCTGGTCTGTTTCGATTTTGGGTATTATTTCTTGAAGAACTTCCTCCCAGAATTTTCGAGTCGTTTCCCAACAGCGACGAACTCGAGCAAAAGAGGCGCTCTTTTGCATTGTCTCAATCAATGTTCCTTCCAACCAGCCGTCCAGATCAAATCTGCCCATCAGCAATGCTATTCGCCCATTTGTATCAGCCACTTCGTTAATCCAGATTGTGTGCTCCTGTTCATGGTCTTTGTTCAAAGCCCACTTTTCCGAACGCTTGCTTCTTCTTTCTAAACACACGCCACATATACTACGTGATTGTGCCTTGCAAACATTACACTTTATGGGATATTGTCCGGATTTATGTTCTTCTGATGTATGCTTTTTCCATTCATTTTCAGATTCTACATACCCTTGTGGTCGTAAGCTACAAACCGTACATACTTCTCCATGATGATTCTTATTTTCCCACCATTTTGATACTGATTCAGGATCAGATTGTAATTTGGGATTCTTCCAACCAGGTGCTTCTTGAAGTTTAATTTCTTTTCCATGAAGTTCTTGACTTAAGGCAATCGATGGCTTTAATTCTCCATCTAAAGGATGGCTTCCAACCCGGCTAAAACGTTCCTGGAGTAGTGAAGCTAAAGTTCGATTTTTTTCTGTTGGAAGGTCTAATACTTCAATTGTCTTACCATCATTTTCTATGAGATGCGGTACAATCAAAATGGCACCATTTTCATCTCGATAAATTTCATTCCCCATTGGGCAATCGACTTCAATAATCGCTTTTACCTCTTCCAGTGCATCATTGAGCAAATCACGACGCGCCAATAAATCACTAATATGATGGGATTGATTTAGAAAACTCAATCCATCATAACGTATGGAAAGCAAGTGCCATTTTACTTCATCTAATTTAATAAACCGTTTTTCTAAAATCGCCTTTGCTATTCCAGCTTTAAATAAAGTCGAAATCGTAGAGGCATAATCCCACAGATTAATGTCGTTGATAGGCCATTGTGTGTCTCCCAATCCTGTCTCTAAAATTTTTCGACAATAAGTCTTAAAAGTATTTTTTCTTTTTTGGGGATGATCTAAAAACTCCAACGACTTTGATAACAAATTATGGCGGCTATCATGGAAGTTCTTCCAATTTAATTTTTGTCGTTCATAACCAAAAGCAGTTGCAACATGTAACGAATTCCACTTTGGTTTTACAAAGGTAGTTTCTTTTTTTTCGGCAATTGAGATTTCTGCATGAGATAATATCATCAAAGATAATATTGCTGTCGTTTTACTATAATTAAACCAGAATTCCAGGGCAGATTGTCTTTTATATCCATCGTTGTTTGGTTGATAAAAAAAGTCATCCCAGAACAGAGTCAGTAAATCCGCTAATGCCCACTTCTCACTTACAATTTCCAGAAGGTAGGCTCTGAATTTTGTCTCAAATGTAGCTTGTTCGTCTTGTTCAATCTGATAAATTTCAGACACTATTTTATCTTTCCGTACATCAAGTTCTTCGAGTGTTTTCTTAAGAGAATTTTTCTTAGTACCTAACTCTTTCTTTTGACTTTTTTCTGAATTTAACAATTGATTTTGAATTAATTTTAATTCTTCCTTAAAGGAGTTTATTTCCTGCTCAACTTTAATTATTCGATCTCTCTTGTCCAAAGAACATCGATATAAAGGACCATTCGCATAAAGATAGTCGTTCAATTGCCAAGCAGCCTCAATTATATGGTAATTTAATGGGTATATTTTTTTAGCTTCTTCCCAATTTGTGACTAATTCTTGAATAGCATTTCTATCGTCTTGAGATTTAAATTCACCCAGTAAAGATTGAGCAAGTTCGATTCGCGCACTCCATTTTACTCCTCCAATTATGCTTCGCCCTTTTTGTAAAAGAACCAAATCTGGAGCAGAAAAACGTTTGAAGCGATAATCTGGGATATAATATTTTTGTTCTTTTAATTCTTGACAAGCTATTGGTTTATCTTCCTCTTCAACAACGTTTGCCAAAAAATTTGGATCAAGCTTCCCTAAATTATGTAATAATCCAGCAAGTTCTGCCTTTAATATATTATCTCTAATATCTGGTTTAGCCAATAATTTTAACTCACTACTCATTCTCGCCCTCCTTTCTTCCAAGAAGTTCTTTCGCTTTGCTTATCTCATCTCTGAGATCACCGTTATCATTGGCTTGAATAACAATTGAATCCGTTTTAATTTCAGCAGTCCCAAATCCACTTGAAGTTTTCGCACCAAAACCATATTTTGTGAACATGGAATTTAGACCTTTTGAGATTTCTATCAAGTCCACTTTCATCTCTTCTTCAAGTGTTTTATCAAGACCATTCTTTTCATCCTTTTCTTCTCGTCCGATGCGGTCGAAGGGGAAGTAAAGCAAGGTGAAAGTTCCCTTTGTATCAATGGGAACGGTTTCTAAATAAATGGGTACCGTTCCGGTGCCGGATTTTCGATCGTGTGGATTTATAATTTCAGCGCTTGTTTTAGTAAAAAATGTTGGAAAGAAAAATAATCTACCTTTATGATTAGGTAGTTCTTCACCATCCATTGGAATAAAGAGCTTTTTTTTCGTACTTCTGTATAGTGCAGCAGATTCCGGTTTCGCGACATCTAAGAATTCGGAAGTGCTTTTTCTATTAATCTCATCTCCTTTCTCATCACCAAATAGTAGGAAAAGTCGGAAACGTTGTTCTGTAAATTCTAGCGTTGTTCTATGTTGTAAAACAAGTTTCCGCACCATTGCAGAACGAAGTGAACCCTTCCAGCTAGACGGTGAGATCATCGGAAGTTTAAATACTTTATCTTTTTTAACTGCATTATCGCAAATATGTAAGCTTTCGTCATCTCTAGATATAAAAGGTTTGTTTAAAGTGAAACATATTTGAAAGAAAATGCTATGGGGAATAAAATTGGCTGAAGTTAAATCGGGTATAAATAAATTTAACTCTATTAGAATGGGTTTAATTTTATTATCAATCCATTGACTATATGGCGAATTTGTATACTTACTAAAAATTATCTCTTTATGTCTTCTTTTTGAGTTGTCTTTATGTTGATTTCCTAAATCTTTTGCTAACAATTGTATTTCCGAATAATTATTTTTCCGCGGGGCTCCCTGATTATGATAGGATGCTAAATATTCTCTATTCATTTATTTTGCCTCCTCCTTTTTATGTATCAAGCAATGTTTTCAAGTATTCTAAGCCATCTTTAGATCTTGGATCATTAGTAAGAAATTTTGGCTCTTTAACTTCAAATGGTGCTTCATACCCATTGAAAATAAATCTCCAAAATACTTTTGAATTTAAAAGTCTAAATAACTCGTTAAAAAAATCATCTCTGTCACCTGTTGGATATTGCACTTCCATATCACGATAGCATGGCAACCAACCCCAAACTCTGAACTCCCATTTATTGTCGCCAATACTATAAGCATGGGAGACTTTTATTTTTGAAGAGACTCCATCGTTTCTTGCTGTGCCTAAAAAATAGTTTTTCTGATCGTAAGACATCAGTGGCCATTGAAACCGCAAGTAAGATCTTACAGCAGAAGCTATTGGAATTACTTTCTTTTCATAAACCTGCATAATTTCTGTTGAACAATTTGGTATTTCTTCACTTGCTTTAAATGTCCTACCGCAGTTAGATATTGAACAGGTACTATCAAAAGTTCCAGTGAATGCCTTGTTAATTCCCTTTATATCTTTCCAAGCATCTGGTTCACTTGCTAAATCAAATGATATTTTTATGAAAAAAAATTCTCTTAAATCAGGAAAACCTTCAGTTATTTTGCTACCAGTTGGCAGTTTATTTAATAGGTCATCACTTATAGAAATATGTTCATCATTTTCTCTTATTGAAACAACCCCGTATCCATTGCTTTCTTTTGCTGCTAAATTTGCCCAATTGTGGATTAATAAAAGCGGAATTTTTATTATATCTGTATGATTAATGTTCCTAATGTTATTTATTTCTAGTTTGATCGAATCATCCATGATGCTATCAGGCATTAGATACCATCCGCCGTATTGATGTTTTTGTCCTCCTCTTTTACATTTTTTATGTCCACTTGTAAGAAGGATCTTATTTCCTTGAAATAGTTTTTCTCCATTTGAAACATATAGTGTAAAAGCCTTTCGCCATCCTGTAGTCCCAAATAAAATGCAAGCGTCGCAAAGACCGGCATTATGTAATTTTTCATACCATTCTCGCAAGTTGTCGCATCTGGTCATGTCTAGTTTATTTCCTTTAAATTCACAACCCTTGTTAGTGATATCACATGCAGCGCCGCCTATTCCTCTTACAATTGCCTCATACCACCATCTTAATGATCCAAGAATTCCAGTTTCATATATACGTCCGGCTCCTTGAATTCCGCCTGTCCATAGTGGAGTAAGAGTTTTTATAACAAAGTTCATTTTATACCTCCTATGAGTCAATTAGAATCTATACCACAAAGCTAAGCCTAGCAGTGTAGGCTTTACACTTCTCTCCCCAGCAACTCCACCACCATCCGCTCCAAATCATGCTGTGCGCAATGTTGCCAATCCAAATTATCATTAATTGTATCAACCAGGTCTTCAATCCAGATGGCAAAATTGCTAATGAATTTTTTGCGGATCATCAAGATCCCTCTGAAATTAATATTTAATAAAAATGGAATTTTTATGACAATTTGGTCCTCAGGTAAAATACCATTATAGCGAGCCAGCAATTTTACATCTCGGCTTTCATCGGGCATAAGAATCGGATACGGACTAATACTAAAGCGCAAATTTCCATGGAAATTTTTCTTAAATTCAAAATATTGTGCATTCGTCTTTTTTTGGGATTCGTTAACTATAGAAGGCAATTCATGACGCCTGAATCGAAAGCCCTTTAAAAATCTAATTTGCTGCGGAAGCTTTTTATCGTAGTTTTTGTAAATATAATTAGACTGTAATGATTTTAATCCTTTTTTCGTTTTTAACGTTTTTGTTTTATAATTCGGTCTTGTCCAGCCCATTGGCATATAACACGCTTTTTGTGTCGTTGAATCCGCTGTAAAATGAGCCAATGTGGTGAAAATATAAAATTCGGTTAGATCATTTAGAAATTTTAAAAGCTCAAGACCTTCTTGTGTTTTATCATTTATTTCCCTTTTACCGCCAACTATCAGAGTTTTCCAGGCTTTCAGGATTAACTGGTTATGTTCATTTTCATGCTTGAATAGTTCATCAATAAATGCAGGTATCGAATTTTTTAGAGGCATTAGTGGTTTATAAAATTGATTATTAAATACTTTCGGTTTTTCATTTTTATGAAACGGGATGATAACCTCAAAATGGATCTTTTTAACAATATCACCTGCATAGCTTCTCAAAGCCCAAATGATACAAATTATTAGTAATATAGCAGAAATACCAAAAATATATTTTTGAATCTGTGTTAATGTATTACCATCCAACCAGGAAGATGCAATTTCTGTAATAAATCCCATTGCTAATGCAGCAATTATGACCAGTATAATAAGTCTGAGAATTTCTTTTCTACGAATTAGAAGTTCATCGGTCATACCAATGAGTCTTTCCCGTTGTTTTGTGGAAATTTCATCCATGATTTTTCTCCTGTTGGTCAAAGAATAATCGTTTGACTTCGATTTAAATTTTTATAAATATTAACAATCATCGAATGTAAAAAACAATCATGACAATACTTCTATTTTACCCAACCCAAAAGTCGCACCCTTCCCCACATGCACGACTTCACTATAAG
>WJKD01000443.1 GCA_014729315.1 Promethearchaeota archaeon
ATATAAATAAGAATAGATAAAAACATCTATGAAGTTGAGTTTTTTTGCCTAAAGAAATACAAGATGAACAGAAGTTTATAGAATTATCGGATCGAGCATACCACTGTCGTGTAAAACGATTGAAAGATGTGGTAAAATTAAAATTAAGAACAAGGAAATTACTTTATACTTATAAAACGGATCCTTCCTCCGCTGAAAGGTTATTGAACAATCTCAATTGTGATGTAATAGAAATATAGCCTCATGGGGTTTTAAATAATGAAAGCTCTCCCTGCTTGTATAACATGCATACGAAGTGGTTTTCTGTGCAATAGATGCGAAAAGAATCTTGAATCAGGAAAAATTACTGATTTTGAGCTTGATCTAGCCAAATTCTTAGTCGAATTAGAAGAAGCAGAAGAAAAGTTCAATTATTTAAGAGATATTTCTTTTTACAAAGCACTCGATTACGAGGATGTAGTAATTCTTGTTGTTGGGAGAGGAGATAAACTTAAAATAACTTCTGATTTAATTGATTTAATAAAGGAAACGTACGAAATCGATAAATTAATTTTAGTCGAAAAATCAAATAAACCTAGACCCGTTATAGAAAGCATAATCGTACCATCAAAAGTAATATCATTAAATGAAATATTCTTAGCCACAGGCGATGTTGAATTCAAAGCTTTGCTTCGCCAAAGTGATAGAGAGAACTTCTTATTTACTAAGGAAGAGCTGGAAGATATCATTTTAGAATTGACGGGAAAGACTACTCGAATTGAATTCCAGTGAAAAGGTAAGATTTACTAATTTTGATTCCTTTCTTCTTTTAACCACATGCAAGATTTAAAACAAGTTATTTTAATTAGAACAGATTTGGGAATGTCAACCGGTAAAAAGTGCGCTCAAGCGTGCCATGCGAGCGTATCTGCCTCAGATTTAACGAGACATAAGAATAAATCTGTGTGGAAATCATGGAAAAATTCGGGACAAAAAAAAGTTATTTTAAAGATTAAATCGTTAGAGGAGCTTACAGTTGTCATTAAAAAACTTGAAAGTAATAAAATCCCTTATTTTTTAGTTAAAGACGCCGGATTAACGCAACTTTCGCCTGGAACAACAACAGCTTTAGGTATCGGCCCGATATCATCTAACGAAATCGATCAAATAACAGGGGATTTAAAATTATTATAAAAAAGGCCTATTTAATTTGCTAAAAAAAGGAAAGAACTATTTTGAATTTGAGAACAACGAGGAAAGAGAAGTAGAAAAATTTGTTGGAATTGAAATCTTTAGTAGTCCTCATATAAACGGGTTCAAAGGTATTTATAAATACAACTTCAAGGATTTTATTGTTAAGGAGATATTAGATAACGGAAAAGTATTGGAAATTAAGGAAGATTACAAGACACCTCCCTTTTCAGAAGAATCACGGGACCAATACACCACTTTCAACTTGGTTAAGCTTAATAAGGACACTTTTGAAGCAGTGAGGCAAATTGCTAACGCTGTTAATGTTCCTATAAACGAAATTTCTTACTCTGGTTTAAAAGACAAGTGTGCGATAAGCGTTCAAAAAGTCTCTATTAGGGGAAATCATATTGCGAGATTAAAAAAATTGAGAATCAGAGATATCTTTATCAGAAGCATTTTACCTTCAAAAAGACCCATAAATATAGGAGATAACTGGGGAAATCATTTTACGATTACTTTACGCAATATAGAACCTCAACCCGATTTAAGAAAAAAAATAGAAACCTTATTTAGCTTTCTGGAAAAATATGGATTTCCGAATTATTATGGACTCCAACGCTTTGGTACGTATAGACCAAATTCACATAGAATTGGACGGTTCTTGGTTAAGGAAGACTTTAAAGAGGTATTTCAAGAATTTACTACAACAGTCTACTCAACAGAAAGCAAAAAAATGCAAGAAGTGCGAAGGAATTTTGCGGATTCGAAGAATTTAGAAAAAGCTTTGGATGAATTTCCTGAGTCTATTACCTATGAAAGATCTATGATAGATTATCTAATAAATAATCCTGGCGATTACAAGGGAGCGGTGAATGAATTACCAGAAGATTTAAAAAATATAATAATGAGTGCTTTTCAATCATATTTGTTTAATAGAGCAATTTCAATGAGAGTTAAAGAGGGATTTTCGTTGTTCGCACCAGAACCCGGAGATGTTATAGGTATATTGGACGACGATAGAGGTAGGTTGACCCAAGTTAAATATATTTATGGCAACAAAGACTGTAAGTACGATAAATTTTTAGACAAAGCCTTAACCCTCAATAGAGCAGTAATTGTTGTGCCTATAATTGGTTACGATACGAATTTAGATGATTTTCCCTTAATGAAACAATTTTTCTCTAAAATTCTTGAAGAGGAAGAATTAAACCCTAAAATCTTTCAGAGTAAACGATTTTACGAGTTTGAATTTAAAGGAACGATAAGAGCGATGATAGTAAAACCTCTGGGGTTAGAATTAAAAACTCTGACTAATGATGAGGAATTTCCAGATAAAAAAAAGCTAAAGTTTGAATTTGCCTTACCAAAAGGGTCCTATGCTACCATGTTATTACGGGAATTAATAAAATAAATCAATATAGTATTTCCTTCTTTGCAAATCAGTAATTTGATCGTTTTTTTCAATTAGTTTTTATTAACTTTTACGAAATGCTAATATTGAGAATTTTATAGGCAGTATTACCGAAAATATCTATTACTTTTACTTTAAGAGTATATTTCCCAGCATCCTTAAATTCATAAGGTTGTGAAGTTAGTTCTAGTTGCCGATCTTTAGGTATTCTAAGAGAATACCATATATTATGCATATATTTTTCGTTAAAATTATAGTCAATAGACCAAAAATCAATGAATTCATTCCAAGTTTTTATTTTTCCTATTACATTGTCCTTTAACATAGAATCATAAGGGTTTTTGTAATTAACGAGCTCAACTGCAACATGTTTATCCTTTTTTTTTGCTTTAACAATTATCTCCAAATTATTTTCAATCTTTTGGTCATTACTATCCTCTCCACTGTTTTTAAACAACTCTCTATCAATATTAATAGCTTTTTCCAGATACTCTTTCGTGCTCATTATGGCGAAAGATTTAACTGGCTTCTTGTAAATCCTTTTTTTGTTAGTTAAATCTTTAGTTGTATTAAGGGTAAGAAGTCTTTTTTTGCTAATATGAATTGAATGAAAGTTAATATCACAGCCAATCCATCTTCTATTCAATTTTTCGGCTGCGGCTAAGGTTGTGCCTGAACCACAAAAAAAGTCAGCAATTACATCTTCTTCGTTGCTTGATGCTAATATTATTCGTTTTAATAGTCGTTCGGGCTTTTGAGTTGAAAAGCCTTGATATTCTAAAGTGTTAGCTCGAATATAGGGAATATCATTCCATACATCTCGAGGAAAAATGCCTTTATTCTTTACATAGACTTTTCTCGATAACTTTTTCCCGTCATGACTTCCTCCTCTATAATAAAATAATCCTTTCTCATCTTCTTTTAACGCATTTTTTACTCTATCAGAATATTCCATATAAATTCTGGGGTCGTCGTTAAAGACATATTCATCGGATTTAGTATAAAATAGTAATGTATCATAGGATCGAATAAAAAAATTTCTTGTTTTAGCTGAGGCCGCAGGATATGCCCAAATTATTTCGTTTCTAAAATTACCCTCTCCGAAAATTTCGTCAAGAATAACTTTTACGTAATGTGAAATATGCCAATCTAAGTGAATATAGATTGATCCATCTTCTGCCAACAACTCTTTTATTAGAACTAATCTTTCGTATAAAAAATTTAAATAAGACTCTATACCATTTTTCCAGCTATCGCTATAGGCTTTGGTAGATATGCTTTCAATCTTTTTTCTTTCTTCGTTACCTATAAGTATTTTATAATTGAAATCACCCCCAGTTGCGAATGGAGGATCGATATAGATTAATCTAACTCTTTCTTTGAATTTTTTTATTAAATATTTTAATAGAACCTTGTTATCTCCCCAAAAAAGGAGATTAATCCATTTATCCTTGTTAAGAAGGCTTATTTCATCGCAATTGTTATTTTCTTGGGTCTTTTTTAGTGTCTTATATTTACGACTAAATTTGCCATCAAAATATTCAAATATTTTAATCGAAAATTCTTTTGGAAAATCTATTTTTGCTCTAGCAAACTTACTTTTGTTTTTCCAATTTAGATCTACCATAATTTTACCAAATGAAAAGAAAAATTTTATTGTTAGTTTTAATTTAACGAAGATAATTTTTAAACAATTTTTAATGAAAGTATAGAACAATGATAAATGAATTAGAGGATTGGAGAAAAACCCACTACACTAAGGACATTAATTCTGAGTTAGTTGGAAAAGAAGAAATCATAGTTGGTGGCTGGGTGCGAAATTTTAGAGACCTCGGAGGATTAAAATTCATTAATTTGCAAGATAAATACGGAGAACGGCAAATAACGCTTAAAAAAGGCGTGGTATCAGATCACCTTTTCGAAAACTTGAAACTTGGATATCAATATTGTATAATGGTTAAAGGAAAAGTTAAGGAATTTAAAAAGGCTCCCGGTGGAATTGAGATTATTCCCTCCGATATCAAGATATTGAATATGACTCCTGAGAAGCTGCCGATTGATATGACGGGAGAAACCATCTCTGAATTAGACTTAAGGTTAAATAATAGGGCGTTAGACTTGCGTTCGATTCGAAACCAAGCAATATTTAGCATACGAGGAGAGGTTCTTAGAGCAATAAGAGAATTTTTATTCAAGAACGATTTTACCGAAATTACCACCCCTAAAATTATTGGTTCTGCCACGGAAGGAGGTACTGAGTTATTTCCGATCATGTATTTTGATAGAGAAGCTTTTTTAACGCAATCTGCTCAATTATATAAAGAACAATTAAGTGGAGTCTACGAGAGAGTTTTTGAACTCAGTCCTTGTTTCAGAGCAGAAAAAAGTCATACGAAAAGGCATCTCTGTGAAATATTCGTACTCGATATTGAAATGGCTTTTGCCGACATGAGCGATGTTCTTAAAACGTTAGAAGAGCTGATATATTATGTCATTGAAAACATTCGCAAAAAGAATATGAGCGAATTAAAGTATCTAAAGATGGAAGAAAAGACAATCTTGCCAGAAATGCCTTTTCCACGATATAAATACGAGGAATTAATTGAACTTATTAATTTAAAGTTTAATTTGGAAGTGGAATTCGGAGAAGATATCTCTACAGAAGCATATAGAGAACTTGGAAAGGAATTAACTGGATATTATTATATTACTCACTGGCCGATGTCAATTAAACCTTTTTACATTATGCCTTCTAAAGATCCAATTTATAGTGAGTCTTTTGATCTTCAGAAAGGATGGCTCGAGTTAACCTCAGGAGGAACAAGAGTTCATAATAAACAGAGATTAGTAGAAGCGCTTGAAGGTCAGGGATTGAATCCTGCTTCATTTGAATCTCATCTGAAGGCCTTTGATTTTGGAATGCCTCCCCACGCGGGTGTAGGATTAGGTATTGCTCGTTGGGTAACTATCTTGTGCGGTTTAGATGATATTAGAGAGGCTGTAATGTATCCGAGAACTCCCGATCGTCTTAGTCCATAAAATTATACTTTCTAATTTTAATTTTATTACGAATATTTTGGATTATCAAAAATATGTCATCGGTTTGGGTTAATAAATACAAGAAAGCAGGAGCAGCAGTGGCAAGTGCCAAAAGAATTGCGAGAAAACTGATTAAACCAGGTGTTTCGTTTTTAGATATTGCAAATCAATGTGAAAAAACGATTTTTGATCACGATTGTGAATTAGCGTTTCCCATTAATATGTCTCTAAACGAAATAGCAGCTCATTATAGCCCTACTATCGACGATACGACCCTTATTCCGGAGAAAGGACTATTAAAAATTGATTTAGGTGCTCATTTTCAAGGACACATAGCTGATTCTGCAATAACAATTAATATTGATAGTGATCCTAAGCTGCAAAACTTTGTTGATGCTGCGGTGGAGGCACTCGAAGCTGCAGTCTCAAAATTTAAACCTGGTGTGCGTCTTTACGAATTAGGAGAAGTAATAGCGCAGAAAACTATTGAACACGGACTAAGACCCATTACAAACTTAGGTGGGCACGAGTTAAAAGAATATAATTTGCATGCAGGACCATTTATTCCTAATTACAAGGAAAAGAGCCATAATCAAATCTTAAAGCCAGGCGATGCCTACGCGTGCGAACCATTTACCACATCCGGCGTAGGAAGAGTAGTTAATGGTAAAAATTCCTATATTTATCGATTTATTAAAAAGATAAGGAAGAATATCCCTTACGAATTCTTGGGTTACATGAATAAAATTGAAGATGAAACCAAAAGACTTCCTTTTTCACCCCGGCTATTAATTGATAAGGAAATTGTTCCGAAAAATAAGGTCCAAAGAGTACTTAATTTCTTCTTGAGAAAAAAAGTTCTTGATCATTACCCAATATTAATTGAAAAAACTGGAGCCTATGTTGCTCAAGCAGAGCACACACTTATCATTGATGAGGATGGAAATACTATTGTAACGACTATAGAATAAATTAAATGGGCGAAGGTTTTATTTAATCTTAGATAATATGAAAAAAGTTTCTGTAATCTTGTTATGCGCAGGAGAAGGAAAACGATTACAATCTTATTCTTCTCTTCACCCAAAACCTCTCGTTAGAATTAAAGCCCTCGGAAATACCCCTATTCTTCAAAATAATTTGGAGCTACTTCTCGGATTTGAAGTTAATACAATTTTTATAGTAAGAGGACATTTAGGTGATCTTATTGAGTCTTTTCTAATTGAAAATCCCAACTTTACAAAATACATCGGAGATAAGATAAAAATTGTGGATGCGGGGTTGGAATATAAAAAGGGCCCATTGTACTCTTTTTTGTCAGTATACAAGCAAAATTTTCTTAATCCAAATGAATTTTATTTAATCCTCCCGGGAGATACTCTTTTTGAAAATCAATTGTTAAAGGAAGTTTTTTCCTACATTGAAAAAGTATTAACTCCCGTCCAAAATACATGCGTAGTCTTCTTTCAAAAAACTATGTTAAAACAATTTGAATATCTTAAACTCTCGAAAGTCATTTCCACAATTGCTTTGATTGAAAATCAAAATTCAACATATGTAAATAAGTTTGAAAAGCTTAAAATAAGCGATATTTCTGAAAACAAAGAATTTAACCTCCAAATTCCAATTATTGCCTTATCATACGATTATGTAAAGAAAATCTCTTTACATGAAAAAGAATTAGAAGCAACTACTATTATAGAGGTATTAAATTATTTGCTCTCAAAAGAAATCCCAATTACAGCAAACCAGATCATTTCACAATATCATTTCTTTGATATCGATAGGGAAATTAATTTAGATTATATTGAAAAACTAGTAAAAAAAAAAGGGAACAATAGCAAACTCCGAAAGTCTATTTGATTTTCCAGATTGAAGTTTTTTATGCTCAAGAGAGTGAACGAGACCTTTTCGGAATGAATGTTCCGTTTTGTAATTTTATTAAATTGTATTTTTGAATTATTTTAGGCAGTGGAATGGAAACTTTTTAGCACAATTTGTTATTTCTATGGCGATGTTCAACGGTATTAACAGATTAAAAAAATCATAACGCTTATCTCTGTTGTATAAGATAATCCTAGTTTCCATATTCAAATTTTAGTAAATTTAACATTTTTTTGACGAAAGCTAATTACTGCGCGTTCTAGAATATATATTACCTCGTTCAATAAGGTAGCAGAGAACTACATTCGTCCTAACAACGTCAATGTACTTTCTTAAGCAAAGGAAATATGTACTCGCTCGTATAACGGATAAAAACTTAAAATTTATGTTTTAGATCTTATAGCGATAATTGCGAGATTTTCGAAAGATTTGGATCGGTGTTATTCATAAAACACATTTTCGGAAAAAGACCGACACCGAAAATTTTATTTAAAAAGCTAATTTGGATGTATCAGTTATTAAATTAAGTCTCTTCTAAACCAATGCATTTATTTTTTGCTATTGCTCATTTTTATCG
>WJKD01000444.1 GCA_014729315.1 Promethearchaeota archaeon
ATATAAGAGTAATATCCTTAATATTACATAAAATCCATAGAAGCTAACTAACAAGAATGCCTCCCATTTTTTAAGATTTTTTTCTGTCCAGAGAAAATAATAGACTATAATTATAGCTACTAAGCACATGGGAATATCAAAGAGCAATATGCTAAGAGGCACATTAAAATCAACTATCACTACGCCTAACCCTGTAGCTAAAAGGAGATTACATATGTTGGAACCTAAAATTCCGCCTACAGCGATACCCTCTGATTTACGGCGCACAGCAATCAAATCAGCAGATAATTCAGGTAAACTTGTTCCCACACTGACGATAAGAAGCCCTACCACCGCGGTGGGAATATTTAAGGTATGTGCGAGTTCAACTGATGCCAATATCGTAACTTCTCCGGCTACTAGAAGGATTACTAATCCGATTAGGAAAATCAAGATATCAATTTTCACAGATTTTGTAGGGAAGATTTTTTCAACGGGTTCCAAGAAAATTTGATCTATTTCCTCTTTTTCATAATATTCTTCGGTTTTAACAGTGGTTTTTTCAATTTTTTTTTCACTTTTGATGATTAGAAATAAATAAATAAAATACATAGAAATCATAATCAAAGCTTCGAGCCGAGTGAGGACTAAATCAAGAGCAAACAAAAAAAATACGAATAAAGAGATAAAAAGCATGGGACCCTCTCTCTTAAGCACCCATTTACTAACAGATACAGATTGGGCTAATCCTAAAATGCCTAAAATGAGGGTAATATTAACAATAAATGAACCCACCTTATTGCCAATTACAATACCGTCAACATCTGGTTCGATGCCGTACAATTTATCAATCCCGCCAATGACACTCACCGCAATTTCGGGTAAACTCGTTCCAATCGCTAAAATAGTTAAACCGACCATCAAATGACTCAAGCCAAGCTCATTTGCAATATTTTCTAGTCCATCAATGACTAATTTTCCACCTAAAAATAATCCGATAAATCCTAAACTTAGGAACAATATGATATAGGCTAACATTCGTTTTATCCATTTTTTAGATTTCTTTATAATTCATGAGATCAATGATATTTAAATTTTTATCCTATATTTTAAGCACAATTAATCTTCCATGAATTTAACGATGTATTAATCCCTAAGCTATTGTTCCAAAGTTTCAATTATGAGTCAAGAACTAAAGAAGAAGAACCATTTGATTGGAAAAAAATCCAGAGATAATTGTAATTTTTCCATCCCATCAGAAAAAAACTTGATAAAATTACTTGGATTCATTATCATATGAGCAAAGATAATATCAAGAAGCATTGGAATTCAATCACATTAAAATATCAGAAGAAAAGAAACTTATCGTATGATGATATTGAATATGCTCCTGGATATGCGAGAGAATCTGATCTTAATCAACTTTCGAAGTTGAGTTTAAAAGAAATTATTAAAAAAAATGTCCCTATTTTAAAATAGTGAATTTATAAATCACTCATTTAAGTTTGAGTTATTAAGGAAATTAAAAAGATGGAATTTAATTTATAGTTTCTTTAATTGCTATGGGGGTTTTATCGACAATTTTTCTAAATCCTAAATATCTATTAAACCTTTTCAAAAAAATCTAATGTTAAGAAATACGATTTTTTAGGAACAATCACTCATAATCAAGGTGAATTATGAAGCTCGAGATAGGGTTAGATTTAAATTATTTCTTACATTAAAATCTTTATGGATCTAATAGTAAAATACCCTTATATCAATGATACTTATCAAAGGATTATGGTTAATGAATTTAAAAAAGTCCATAATCAAATACTTATGTTATCTACGGATTATGTGAGGAAGAATTTGAAGCGAATGACTCCTAATCGAATGTCACAGTTCATCTCACTCATTGTTTTTCAATTTGCCTTCGGATTAACGAAATCAGGAACAATGACCCTATTAAGCTCTGACAAAGCGAATATTGTAAAGAATTACATCGCGAGCATGGATAAAACATTTCCGGGAGGGAGCACGGTGATTAAGCGGACACAATCCATACTTGATGAGTGTGAAGAGGAGATAATATCTATTGCTGAGCGTGTCCAAGATGGGTTTTATGTTTCTGTGGGAACGCAAGCAAGAGATGCGTTTGCTGCGGAATATACCTCTAAGCGAGTTTCAATGACGCCTCCTGTCGAATGCTTCATCGGACTATTGGCGCCAAGCAAGCTATTCCCTGACCTTACGGTAGAAGAGCGAGGGCTCTTAATCCCTTTTTTTAACGCAAGGGTGTACATGCGCGCCAAGCGTATTTCCGGAACCCCCGAATTGGTAGGAGAATTAAAGACTCCCTCCTTTGAAGGCGCAACCATATTCCCGTTAGCCTCCAAACTCGGGTTTTTTGGGGGACCTCCCCGTGTAAATGCTTTTTACGGTGCCTTTAAAGACTTGGAGAACATGGGCCTCGCCATTGATAAGATACTAAACGACAAACTTGCTGATTTAGAGCTGTCCGATTTAAGCGTGGTGTCGGTAGATGGCACGAACGTGCCCGTGGACAAGCGGGACAGCACAGGTTCCATTGGTACCGGGAGCCGGGGTACGTTTTTCGGGCATAAATCTTCCATTGCCTGCGATGCTCAGTGCTTTCCTTTCCATTGTGAGCTGGATACGGGACATCGCTCCGATCTCAAGATGTTTTCCGACACCATCGCCCCCGTAAAAGATCTTGCCGATCGTTCAGGAAGAGATATTTGGTGCGTGGTTGCGGACGCCGCTTACTCGGATGGTTCACTCATTTCAGAAGTTGAGGCCATGAATGCCGTTCCGATTGTGGATATAAACCCAAAGAACTCCGCCTTGCTAAAGGAGCTCAAGGAAAAGGGGATTGAATTACGGAGATTCACGAAAAAGGCGTTAAAAGCGGCTTCCCGAGATCTCAAGCGGAAGTTGAGAGAAAAACTTCGCTCAATCTCGCAAAATCGCGGCTCAACCATTCTTGTTGAAGAGAAGAAAAGCATTTTGGGAGGATTAATGCGGCTGGTGGGCGAGCGTATCTTGCTAAAGGGGTTAAGTGCCGGGGAGCTTCAAACCGCAGGGCAGCTTCGCAATGACCTGATGGCGATTCGGCGCAAGATTAGGGCCAGCGGTACGTCCTACGAGAAGAAAGTAGGTTTAGCGGCGCTTGCATATGGGACGATCGAGTGGCTCTTGGTCTATTCTATCCGCGGGCAGAACGAGGGGATAAATGGATTGCTCAAGAAACGCGGCGACTTGATCGGGGATGGACAGCACACCTCGTGGTTAATAGGGAGGGATAAACTTTCAGGCAGGCAGACGATGGACAGCATTGGGATAAAGCACGTGGCTGTGGTTAAATTTATTGTGACGGGTCAAAAGGACCATCATCTACGGGCGATTCATAACTGGAGGCATAGCAAAAGATTTTTTTGTGTTTGTTTACTAGTGTTTTTTTGTCGATGAACCCCCCTTAAAAAATGGTGAAAATTTTAGGAATTATGAATTATTTGTAGCATTAAAAATATAAAAAATACGTGGAAAATTTGAATTTAGAAGAGAAAAAAATTTTTCTCATTCCGAGCCCACATATTAACTATTATCATAGTTATCGAGGGGATTCTCTTGGCGAAGGAGGCTTTGGAATGGACATACGATTAATGGAGGCTATCCTAAAC
>WJKD01000445.1 GCA_014729315.1 Promethearchaeota archaeon
GCGAATCTGAAGAAAATCTGTTTGTTGAAAATCGCATCCAGACCTTCTGCTACTAAAGTTTATGTTAATGATAAATTAGCCGGGGAAACGCCATTTGTTATAAAGCTACCGGAAGGAAATTATAGAATTAGCATGAAAAAACATAATTTCATTTCATGGGAAAAGAGCATCTATTTGGATGAGAGTTCGAGACTTTTTGCTGAATTGGAAAAAGTAGAACCTTTTCAAAAAAAAATGATGTCAGAGCAAAGTGATAAAAAGTCGGGAGGTAAAAAATGGCTGTGGATAGTGAGTGGAGCAGCACTTATTGGCGGCGGAGTTACCGCGATCATATTTGCAAATAATGCGGATAAAACGAATTCTGGGGATGTTATTGGTACTCCTCCGGAGCCGCCGGTTAAAAACCCTTAAGAACATAAATGAATGGAGAATAAAATGTTAAATAAAATCCACTGCTTAATTTTGGTGATTTTTTTGTTTTCATTTCCACTATTATCAAAGACAATTATTGTAGATCAGAACGGAAACGGAGAATACTTAAAAATCAATGATGCACTAAATATTGCCATTGATGGTGATAGCATTTGCGTACGAGTAGGAATTTATAATGAAAGAATAAATATATATAAACAAGTCACACTTTACTCAGATAATTATGAAAATACGATAATAACACATTCAACAATATGCATTGCTATTTATAGTACTAATGTGACTGTTCAAGGTTTTACAATTATGAGTAATGGTAGTGATATAGGAATTAATATTGGCGATTTCAACAATATAACCATCAAAAATAATTTTGTCACTAATTGTGGTAATGGAATAAATATAAGTGGAGTAGGAGTAAAATTAATTTCAAACAATATTGTTTCTGATAGTGAATTTGGTATTTATGACAATTCTACAGCAACTATTTTAAACAACTTAATTCATCAAAATACTAATGGAATTTATAGTAATTCTAATGGAATGTATGCTTATAATAATATTGTAATTAATAATATTAATGGAATATCCGCAAAAGGAAGCATGACTAATCTGTTTTATAATTGTGTGTGGTCGAATACAAATAATTATGTTTCCTGTTCAAGTGGATTAGGAGATATTTCAGTTGATCCAAATTTTTACGACTATGAAAATAATGATTTCCGCCTCCGTCCAAATTCGCCTTGTATTGATGCTGGCTACCCCTCAAATGAATACAACGATCCAAACGCAACAAGAAATGACATGGGAATTCATGGCGGTCCACATTCCTGGAGAGGATTGGGACCCATTATCACAAATCTTGAAGTCACTCCTCAATCTGTCATTCAGGGAGAAACAATTAATATTTCGGCGACTGCAACTTTAGAATAGAGCACAGTTATGAAAACAATAAATAGATTTTTCTACATTTTATTGATTCTGCAAATACCTATAAATTTCGCTTTTGGACTCTACGGACAAGACATTGACACAGAGGAAAAAGCAAAATCCTCATCTATTCAGGCTGCTGAGTATTTTATTGACACAGATCCCGGAAAAGGGAATGGTCACCAGTTGACAGCAACTGATGGAAACTTCGATAGTTCTTCGGAAAGTATTTCATTGAATTTAAATACGGCAAACTTGTCGAAGGGTAATCATTACGTCTTTATCAGATTTAAAAGCGCTGAGGGAATTTGGGGGAATGCGAGAGGAGGTTCGATTAATATCGGTACGTCAAATGTGGAAAGACATATCAACACGGCGGAATATTATATTGATAGTGATCCAGGTTTTGGAAAAGGAATGTCTTTAACGTGTAATGATGGTCAATTTGATGAGAAAATTGAGGAATTGGAAAAAATTGCCGTTGGTACAACAGACTTATCGCCAGGGCAACATAAATTATTTGTTCGTGCACAGGCGTCAGACGGCGCATGGGGAGAATCGATTTCAAGAACTTTTCTGGTCAGTCTACCAGATATACCACCATCCATCCCTCAAAATTTTGAAGCGATTGCGAGTGATAAAAAGATTGAATTATCCTGGTCTATCAACAACGAACCGGATTTGTCACATTACAAAATTTATCGTGATCAAAATCAAGGATTCACCCCAACTGAAAGTAGCTTGCTGACCACAGTTTCCAAATCCGCTTCAGACTATATCGATCTCGATGTTATTAATGATCAAACCTATTATTACCGCATCTCAGC
>WJKD01000446.1 GCA_014729315.1 Promethearchaeota archaeon
TGAATTGCGGATAAGTGTTTTTGAGGATATAAGATTTTCCAGAATCTTAATTCAGGATCGGAATCTTTAATTTTATTAAGTGTTTCTAAAAGAGATTCTTTCTCGGCAATTAATTTTTCTTCGCGTTTGCGATAATGGCTTGTTTCTCGAGCGTGTAAAACAATATAATTTTTATTTTTGTGAGTATACTTTGCTCCTTTAATATCAAACCATAAGTATTCCTCTTCTATGTTTTTAAGCCTTATTTCGAAACTTTTACTTTTCCCTTTGAGAATGCTCTTACCTAAATCGATTAAATTATCCTTATCCTCCTTGTGGATGAAGTTTTTTAGTGAAGTTCCGATTAAATAATCCGGAGGAAACCTTAAAATCTTTCCTACAATTCTTTCGTTAATTTTTTTAATCTGATAATTTTCATCTATGATTAGGATTACATCATCTATTGAATTATAAATTAAGTCAAAAAAGCCCTCATCTAAAAGATTATTCTCCATCCAGTCCTCACATAATGAAAGCAGAAAATATAATTAAATATTTACCCAATTATATTCTAGTTTGTGGTATCTATAGACATGAAATATTTTTAATTGAAATTCTATAGAAATAGATAGTTTTAATTTGTATAAAAATTATGATATTCTTCTTGATATTACATCATATTGAGAATCTGAGAAATTCAAGTTCTTAGCCTCATTTGTTTTATGATAAATGCAATTGAACTAGTAATTTCACAGACTTCCAACAAAAATTCTAAAAATATAATTCTCGTAAAAAACTACTTGCAAATTAATAATTTTTAATATCCTATTCTTATTATTATACTAATTTGTGATATTTGATGGTTGACAATAAAAATTTTTTCGATTTTGTCATTGTTGGGGCAGGTCCCGCTGGACTCACTGCGGGTATTATTGCGTCGTCTAAAGGACATAGCGTATTGATTCTTGAGAAAGGTGCAGTTCCCGGTCCTAAACCTCGAGGAGAAACCATACACCAATACGATCTTTTAGATGAAATATTAGGCCAAGGCTACGTACAATCAATAAGTAAACACGAAACTGACGAACGTTTATTTCATAGTCCAAAAAATCTTTATCAGTCGATGACGAAATCATCAAGCGAAAGTTTTGTATTTGAATGGAGAGATTTTATCAACAAGATAACGGACAAAGCAAAACAGAATCAGATCGATATTAGATGTGAATGCGAGGTTATTTCGCCTATTGAAGCAGATTCTCGATGTTTTGGCGTAATCTACAAAAATAATAACGGAGAAAAAACTAAAGTATATGGGAACGCAATTTTAGCTTGTGATGGATATTCGAGCTCTCTCGGTACCTATTACGGAATCGATTATAGCAAGATAAATAATCCGACTATAAAGTGTTTAGTTAAAGAAGCTAACATTGATTTAGATGATCATTCTGCCTTTGAGTTGTTTCTTTTATCAAATGGTGAATTAGAGAATTTTCCCAATTTCCCTCCTTGCGCTCTGTTCATGTTCCCCAGAGGAAACAGAGAAATCGAGTTAGGGTTAATGATCTTCACGAGCGTAACTTTGGAGCTCAAAGAAGTGCCAATGCCAGACGAAAATACCATCTGGAAAGTGTGGAAACACGTAAAAGAGAATTATCCTGATTTTTCTAATTTTCTTAAAGGTGCTAATATTTATTACGAAGATATTACCGTTATTCCCTCTTCAGGTTTCGTTAAGAATTATATACCGAAGCCAGGGATCGTTTTAATAGGAGATAGTGCTGGTTTTGTTGAGTCTTCGGGCTCTTCGGGGTTGTATAGCTCTATGGCAATGGGCAAAATCTGGGTAAATCTCATTGAAGAAAAGCTAACACTTTTGAAAAAGGATCATAAAGATAAATTCAATTTCCATGAACAGATTTGGCAAGAAAAAAACATAAAAGAATGGAAAAAGCAATTTAAAAGAACTGAAATTTATAAACATATTTTAAGAGTATATAAAATGTTCTTAGGTTTTATCTTAAATATTTTTAAAACGATGAAAACTGCGGAAAATATTAACGAAAACTGGGAGCAAATTATTGCTATAATAAGAAAAGCTAAAGCGGGAGATCGAGGATAACAAATGCTCATTGCATAATACTAACGCAAAATCTACAAAATTTATTCTTTTTTATAAAATAGTTTATAGGCCACGCGAAATCTCTGTATTGCAGTAATAAAAACCAAGATAGCAAAGAGCCATAATAAAACGAATCGAACTGACCAAAAAATGGTTAAAAAAAGAAGGAAGATAAAAGTCTCTGATCGTTCCATTAAACCCTTGGAATAATAAATTACTTTTTCGCTTTCTTTTAACTGTAAATCATTAACGGCTGCTCCAATTGCTAAGAAAATCGTTATACATAAAGTTATGCTCGCAAAAGAAAGTAATCCGGGAAAAGCTAAAGACGAAATGTTTGTTGAAACTAAGGCAAGAATGATGGAAATTTCTACTATTCTGTCACTAAACATATCTAAAATTCCACCAAACGTAGTAGGCCCTTCCAATCTTGCCACCGCCCCGTCTAACATATCGACGAAAAAGGAAAGTGCCATCAACACTGACGCAGTAATTATTAATTCTGCCCTCCAAGGTAAGATTTCACTTAAAAAAATTGTCAAAGCACAAATTAAACCAAGAATTAATCCTACAATTGTTAATTGATTTGCGCTTATACGACCTAAAAATAGCTTATGAGCTACCTTCTTTATCGCATTTCTTAGCTTTGATTTAGAAAACCAATTATCTATCATATTCGAATCAACTGTTTCTTATGATAAAAATAAAATACCCGTTAACAAGAATTATCAATTTATTTAATAATTCTTTATTGTATTATAA
>WJKD01000447.1 GCA_014729315.1 Promethearchaeota archaeon
GAGCTATTAGTTGTAGGAGAGGGAAAAAAACTACAAATAACAATAGTGAATATTTTTTCATTTTTACTGAACCTCCACTTTTAAAACATCAAAGCTGAAATCCTGGTTATATGATATAATAAAAATTGAAATATTTTTTGATGCAAAATACTTGTATGTATTTTCTAATACTCCCAATTTTTTTATGTATCCTGGCAAATTAAAGTTAATTGCTTGTCTGCCTACTAAATCCAAACCTAAAATTGATTTTCCATCATATTTATGATTTTCGATGTAATTCCAATAGCAGTGTAGATAAACCCAATTATTTATAAAAGCAAAAGGGATCCCGGAGGAAAAGTCCCCCATTTCTTCAGGATGTTTTATTCTAACTGTCGTTGTGTCCACCTGTTGGGTAAGAATATCCTTTTTTAAGATACTGAAATGAATCACATTATTTTTTTCATAATCCCGCTTCACTCGAATAAATGTATTATTTATTAACGGCCAATATCTTTGTCCCCTGATTTGTTCCCGCAAAAATAGGTACGAAAAATCGTCTCCCTCCTCTCTATTCAAATCCTGCTTTATATCCAGATAATTGCCTTCAATTTCAAGATAAATCGAATGATTATAGACGTGCAGTGACCTCGGAATTTCCATTTTCCATTTTGGAATTTGTTTCCTCATTTCATTAATCTGCTCAATTGTCGGCAACTTATCCAGGGATTCTCCTTTTCTGTGTTTTCTGGATTGTAATAATTTCTTGTTCAAATTAAAATCTGAAAGATTTTTGTATGTGCTGATAAATCTATTTTTTATCGCATTTTCAAAGGAGGGATATTCATAGATATAGTCATTTATTGTTAAGCAATAAATAACACCATCCGATTCCACAATATCTTTAATTGAGAACTCAGTTGCTACGGTTGCTAGCTTTTGATAAGACTGAATATCAAACACATAAAAATTGTTGATATCCCATACCACTAGATAACGATCTCCGGCATAAATACCTTGCGCCCCATACCTCGGTCGCTCATCGCCAGGTCCTCGTGCAGATAAATGATAATCCTCCGGGCTAAAATGTAATATCGTTTCGTAAGCATTATTAACTGTTTTTAATAGAATTGGTTGTTCTTGTGCGAATATTGCAATTGTAAAAAGTAAAATTAATCCGAGAAAAATTTTGAAGTTATATCTCATTTTAATTACCTCATTATTTTAATTATATTTGGAAAGATTAATTAGCATTCCTCAACGCATCAATCGGATTTAAATCTGCTGCTTCTTTTGCTGGATAGACTCCTGCCAAAAGACCGACGCTCATAGAAACAATTACGGCGGTTATTACAGGTTCTATTAAAGATATTTGAGTTTTGCCCAAAAAAATTAAAGCTAAATAATATACGACCAGACTTCCAGCAATTCCCAGAAAACCACCAATTATACCAACTGCGAAAGATTCAGCCAAAAATTGAAATAATATATCCGCTTTTCGAGCGCCGACTGCACGGCGGATACCTATTTCAAAATAGCGTTCATTAACAGCCGTCAGCATAATGTTCATTATTCCCAGTCCTGCAAGCAATAGCACGACCGCAGCAATCATTGTCAGTGAAAAAGTTAAAATTTTCATAATCCTGTCCGCTTTTTCGATCTCGCCTGACAGTGTTTTTATTTCAAAAATTTTATTTTCTCCAAAACAAAGATCCAAATAGTCTTTAATCTGATCTATTGTTAAATTAATATACGTTTCGCTTGAAACCTGCAAATCAAGATATTGTATATCAACTGTGTTTTTCCAACGGGAGCTCTGCATTACAGAAAGCGGTATAACAATTAATTCTTCACGCATGGGAACGGCGCCAATCATGTTTAAGAGCGGGCGTTCTTTCTTTTTTAACACTCCCACGATTGTAAAATATTCACCGTCGATTAGTATCTGTTTGGGCAGAGCAATGCTGTTTCCAAATAAAGAAGCATAAGTTTCGAACGATAGTACACACACGTAATTGCTGCATAATTCATCAAGTGGTGACAGAAACCTTCCGAAGGCGATCTCCTCATTTTTTATAGATATCCATTCCGGTATTGTTGCGATTGTTCGCACTCCTTGCATAAGTTTGTCCTGATAACGTATATCCATCGCAACATAAATACTGGGAGCTATCTGAGTTATATTTGGACAATATTTCATTAATTGCTTTGCATGCTTCAGATTAAGTTGTTTTTCATCGATGATTGAATTTGTAAATGCATTGTTTGCGTCGGTATTAAAATCACGATAAATCCAAATGCGATTTATGCCAAAAGTTTGAATCTCCCGATATATCAATTGCTTTGCCAATCTACTGATTATTCGGACAGAAGTTAATGAAAAAACCCCAATTGTCATCATGAATAACACAATGTAGAATCGAAATTTATTTAGATAGATGTTGTTGAAAATATCATAAATTCTTCTTGTCATTGTAATGCTTTTCCTTTGCTGTTAATTTCATCCCATCATGAAGTATATCAAAATGAGATAATACAACTTGTGCGTCCTCATTGATACCATCTGTTTGTTCAATTTCAACTTCGGTATGATTTGTTACACCAATAGTTACATTTTTCCTTCTTACAGCCCCATTCTCAATGAGATATACAAAGTTGTCTCCTCTATCGCACCGAATCGCCTCTATCGGGACGATTAGTTGGTCTGATGCTGAATAAATCGGGATATTTATTTGCATTGAAGTTCCGAACTGAATAGAATGTTGATCTTCTATCTGAATCAGTATTTTCTGGAGTCCTTTTTTAATTTCAGGTGCAATATAACTAATATAACCGATCAGTGGAGATTGCTCTTCTTTTGTTGTCGAAAATTTTTGTAGAGTCACCTTCTGATCCAAATAAATTTTCATTCCATGATCTTGATTAATAAAAGCCTGGATAAGGACACTATCTTTGTTTACGATTGACAATATATGCTGATTTTCCTGAATGAATAGTCCATTCTCCATATCCGTTTCAAATAAAACTATTCCGGGAATTTGAGCTTGAATACAGGCAGAATTTAACTTTTGCTGCTGTAAGTTCAACAATTTTTTATTAATTTGCTCACTCTCTTGTAACTGTTTCAATTTAGTAGTTATCGTTTGCATATCCTTTAAAGAAAATTGACCAGTTCTGCGTAATCGCTGCATTCTATCATATTCTTTTTGGGTGAATTCCAAAAGATATTTTGTGTCAATCATTTTTTGCTTTAACAATAAATATTTCTCAATTTCTTGTTCACTATGTAGCTTAATTAATTTTTGCCCTTTTTTTACTTTACTTCCATTTTCAATATAAAGACATTCGATCCTGCCTGAGAAGGGAGTGATAATATTTGTTTGAAAGGCAGGAACAGCCATTCCAAAAACAGTAACTGTTTTAACAAGAAAACCGCGTTTAATTTTAGCCAATCGAATATAATTCGTTGATATCAGTTCAGTTGGACCTTTTGCAGCTAAGTATAGCACCCCTGCAATAATTATAATAACTACTAATATTAAGAGTATTTTTATATTCACTGGTTGAGTAAAACCTCAATTTGACCTGTTATTTTTAAATAGTTTAAAATTTCTTTTTGATATTCATTTTGGCGTATCAAATACTGAATTTTCATATCAAGAAAATCTTGTTTTTTTTGGATCGTAGTCAAAAATTCATCGAATGGCATTTCAGAATACTCAATATTCTCAACTTTCTGAATTTCAACAGATTGAAATATGGACTTAAAAAGATGTACTCTGCCATTTAATAATTTTAACTTTGCATAGCTTTCATGAGCAGATTTTTCAAGATCTAGTTTCAACTCATTGTTTTCAACTTGTGAAGATAAATATCGATATTTCGCAATTTCATTTATTGCTTTTTTCTCTCCAAAATCGAATAATGGCAAATGTACGCCAATACCTGCAATCCAGCTATAACCAGTTGAATAGCGCAAATATGTTTCAAAATTGATATTTAACTTGTTGTATTGTTTTGCCTGCTCTAATTTCAACTCTTGAACGCTAACGAAAAGGTCAGCTTCTTGTGTAATCAGATTGTTCGGTAAAAAAGAATCAGGAGAATTAACTTGAATTTCAGGGTAATTATATAGTTGGATAGTATCTGTTTTGGCAATATTCATTATCAGCTTGAGGTTGTCAATATATTGTTGATATCTTTGTTCTTCTAATAATACAGCATCTTCTATATTGAATCGTTGGATTATAAGTTGATCCAACTTTGATTTGCTAAGCCATCCAATGTGATAGTAATCTCTGGCAGATTTAATTGCCCGATCTACTAATTTTAGCTTAATTCTTCCGGACTCCAGTTTCATTTTAGAATGAAATGATTCACAATACAATAATGCTGTTTGATAAATTATCTCCTGTTGTCTCTGTTTGATGTTAATCGCGGCAATTTCTGAAAGAACCTTTTTTTCTTCAAATTTTAATGACAGCCTTTTGCTGTCATAAAGCAACCAATTCAAATAAATGCCTGCTTCACCGTAAGCTAATAATTGCGTATAATATTGATCAAGGGGTAATAAAAATGTATTACTCACAGGAATCCCGCCTTCAAATTGAGCTAATCCCGCAAAACCACCAAATGATATTTTAGGTAAATGTTTAGATTTTATTAAAGCAATATTAGAATTTGACTGGTATAGGTTATAGCTTGCAATTTTTAATAAATTATTATTACCCAAAGCCATCAACAAGCACTCCCTCAAATTCAATTTGCTTTCTTTCGCGCATGATGAATTTCTTTGTAATAGAAGTAGTATAATTACCAGGATTTTTAGTTTATCATGCTTAAGTATAAAATAACTAATGTTTATCATTTTTCTCTGCAACTTGTTCTCTTATATTTTGAGATGAATGAACTATCAAAATGATAACTACATTCGCCGATATATAGATTATAAAAATGTAAAATAGATTACCATCAAAATGCAATAATGGCTTCTCTGGTGGAACAGCTTTATCTAAGGTGTAAAAATTATTAATATTATTGGAATATTTAGCATCAATAGTATCATATAAATTAATCATATAGGTATAATTAGCAACTTTTCGTTCTAATTCACCAATCAACTGTCTCGCACGACTTGTGAAGCAATAATGAAGATCGTTTATTTCCACCCATCGTTTAATCGACGGTGATTTTCTAAATGTCGACTTTAAATTAGTATGATCACTATAATAATTACAATTTATTAGCGATTTAATCGGGATACGTAATTCTGAATCATAATCATTTTTAAACGTTAATGAATCTATAAAATCTAATACCTCTTGTTTACTTTCCTCCAATTTAAATACAATTTTTTTTGCATTTTTTGCAAAGGTACTTTTTACTATTTCTTTTGTTACTTTACTCAGCTGATTTACATATTCATTAGCGATCTCAGCAGCCCTTTCAGAAGAATTGTCTATAACCTTTATCGATATGACACGATCACAGTTATTTTTTATTTTTGTTCGATTATCTAAACGTTTTATAGCTTTGTAAATATTATTTACATGATAAACTTTCATTAGATTATATTTTTCAATGATGGCAGTTTTTATTTTTCTGCTTTTTAGTATTGCGATATTAGCATTAGAAAAATCGATATTCTGTATTTGATAGCATAAATTGGATTGTTGTGTGTAAGATTGCGAAAGTGATTTATATAGCATTATGTGGTTCTCTTCCAAAGAAATTATAGTTGTTTGCGCCTCGTATATTTTTACAATATTTTGACCTATCATTACAAAATAAATTATATTTAGTAATACTAAATATTTAAAGTGAATAAAAAATTTTATCATATTCTCAGTGTATAATTTTTCCTCACAATTTGAAACTCATCCCAATCGATGGCAGAAATGGCAACATATAAATCGTCCGTCTTTTGGCAATGGATGTTGATTTTCCCTGTTGCTCAAGTTCATC
>WJKD01000448.1 GCA_014729315.1 Promethearchaeota archaeon
CATTCCTTTTAGTAGCGGTCCAAAGAATGACCATAATATAAGAATTATTTCAAGTAGATCCCATTATTTTATGTATATTAATTTAATAATTATATTAAACTTAATTAAGAACTTTTTTTAGAACACCCGGACACTAGTGATATATAATATCAATTCAAATAACGGGCTAACAGGTAATGTATTATAAACCTGTAAAATAAATTGAAATGGCGAAGCACCTTATTATATTAGAGTTATCGAATATTTAATATCACATTAAAGGAGACTACGCCTTATGGAAAAGATAAGACCTTCGAACCGATTAAACAAAAAAATTAAAAATCTTTTACAATCAGGCTCTCATAATTGAGAAGTTTTTTCTCACGATTGAATAATAACTTCATATCATTATTGAATAAATTATGAAAATAGTTGTTAAAAACAAAAATATTTCCCGTAAAGATTTTGAAAAACATTTTCAATTACTTTTTCACTCAAATCTTCTCTCAAATAATAATATTTCTTATAGCATTACTGAAACAAAACTTAGAAGTGTTGATTCATCAGTTCTTATGGTGTTAGTCAGTTCATCTGGAGTTGTATTAACAACATTAATTTCCTGGTTATTTAAATTGGCAATCACAAAAGGTTCTCAAAAAATTGTTATTCAAGGAAAGAACGGTAAAAAAATTGAAGTTCCTGCAGGCACCTCAGAAAAAGATATTGATAAGTTTCTTGAAAAAGCAAGTAAATTAAGTGTAGACAGTATTTTTATAGAATAGCATTATAAATGATTAGTTATAGGAAATAGTAGTATGAATTGTATGCCTACTGTTTTAAGTATAACGAAATTGCATGAAACACAATATAGATTTACTCTTTCTAATCCTGGCGAACCGTTTTTAGGACCGCTACAAAGGATTTTTGAGGTAAAAGTAAATCCTGCCGTTCTCAATGTACTCGGTAATAGGATAATAGAATCTGCAAAGCAAGCAAATTTAGAAGGAGATATATCAAACGTTCATATAGAATCCTTTAAAAAATCTGGGAAATTACTTTATTCTAATATATTTCCCAAACGGGGTGGTGCCCAACCATTAATTGATGAATTAGCCTTAGTTAATACCCCACTTTTAATTAACACTGATGATCCTAACATTTTATGGGAATTGATGTACGATGGTACTGACTTTTTGGGGATAAAATTTATCACAGGTAGAAGACTTAAGACTAGTATGGTTCCTCCTGGAGTTCCTAAAAAACGTAAGGAGTGGCGCTGCTTGGTAATATCTAATCCCACTTGTGATCTTGATGAAACAGAATTAGAGACATCCAAACTTGTCGAAGCACTTCAGAGGAAAGACGTTATATGTGATTATTTAAATGGTTCGGATGCCAATTTAGCTGAATTAATTATAAAACTTGATGAGAATGAGTATGATATTATTCATTACGCTGGCCACATAGTATACGATGATTCTGCGAAACAATATGCGTTGAGGTTAAATAATAATGAATTATTTTGGGCTATAAATATTAGAAATGAAGTTAAAGGTTCACCTATTGTATTTTTGAATGGCTGTTGGTCAGCTTGTGAAGTCAAAAGTCATACGGATTCATTACATAGTATGGAAAGTTTAACAGAAGCGTTTTTGGAAACTGGGGCTCGATTAGTTGTGGGATCATTATTTGAGATTCCCGATGAAGGTGCCAGGATTTTTGCTGAAGTCTTTTACGATAATGTTTTAAACGGTGAAATGGTTGGTGAGGCATTAAGAAAAGCTCGCTATATAACAATGGAAGATAGGAAATACGGTGCCACATGGGCAAGCTTTATTATGTATGGTGATCCATGCCTCCAAGTCGAATTCAAAAAAGATGAAATCGAAGAGCTACTTAATACTATAAATATGACTCGAAAGGATTTCGATATTTCTGCCAGTCGTATTATTGAACAAACTGTAATGTATGGAAAAGAATCTGGCAGAATATCTACAGTACATTTGTTTGCTGCTATAATTGCTGATGAAAATAGTGAAATTGCCAAGACACTTAATTACCAAAAAATTCCTGCTGAAAAATTGAAAAATGCTTTCCAAAAAATATTTTCAATAGCAGAAGATTTAGATTTTGAGAAATCAGATAAAAAAAAAATAAAATTTTCAACTAATCTTGAAGCTATTCTTGAATATGCAAAAGAACAAATTAAAAATAACGACAAAGAAAAAATTACTGTTTCGGACCTAAACAACGCTTTCTCTGAAAGAGCAGGTGGGCCAACGCTTCAAATTTTGAAAAAGTTAGGAGTTGATTTTCAGAAAAACAAGGAAGAAACAGCAACTTCAGAAAGTAAAACATCGAAAACATCTCCATACGATATTAGAATTGAGTGGCCTAGACCTTCGCCGCCTGAATATCTACGAAATAAGGATGCTTATTCATCATTAGCTTGGGAAGTACTTAGATGCTCGATAGAAAGCGCGATAAAAGCACATTCCATGATAATTTCAACATTTCATCTTTTTATGGGATTATTACTAGGTCCTTGTTTTTTAATTTATAGAACTCTTCGGCAACAGGGTTTTTCACCCTTTCAATTATTAATTTCTATTTCTGATATAATTGAAAATGAAATAGATACCATTATAGATCATTCATCAATTAGATTTTCAGAAAATGTCAAAAGAATTTTAATCAGAGCAGATGAGATCGCTAAAGAATTAAACCAGGACAAAGTAAACGATACCGATTTATTTACTGCATTTATACAAACTGGGGGCGGTGGGACAGGGAAATTACTTTCACAATTAGGAATTGAGTTAAGTACAATTTTTTATCCTATTTTTACAATTGATGGTGAAATTGACAAAAATTTTGTTGATGAAAAAATATATTCAATATTTCAAAAATCTGAAGATTATGCAAATAGAATTAAATGTGGATTTGTCTCACGTCCTCATCTTTTTTATGGAATATGTTCAATTCCAAATAGTAAAATTAAGGACTATTTACCAGACATTGTAATTAAATTAGATGAATTAGATAATGCTATTCAACAAATTTTAGGTATAACTGAAAATGGCCCTAAAATAAATTTTGAACTCCCTTTTATGACTTTAGGATTAAAACAAACACTAATCCTGGCTTCAAATATTTGTAAAAAAGAAAATTCTCAAAAGATTACTGAAGATCATTTTATTAAGGCACTTCTGACTCCAACGCAAAGTAGTATAAAAACATTGTTGAATAGATTGAAATGATCTATTAATAACGTAATAGTGTTTTAGGAAATACTTACGTGGAAACGCCTAAAAAGAATTCAAATAATGAAATAAATAAAAACTCTTCCAAAGAAGAAAGCAAAGATATTCATTCTTTTATAAAGATACTTTCTGATTCTAATAGTAGAGAAGATATCTTACCGCAACCGCTCTCCAAAATTAATACAAGTGAAATATTCCCTAAAAATAACAAACCAACTGCAGATGAAATAATCGAAACAGTAAAGGCACTTTTAGCTCCAAAACCAATAGATATAAAATCAGATAATATTTATATTGAAGCATTCTTTTCTAAATTATCAATAAGTAGAGATACTCACGAACGTCTGGATCATTACATCAAAGATGCAGGGATTTCGACTTTACCTACAAAAGTAGGTGGGAATATTAAAGTTCCTAATAAATTGCTTACTTATGAAAAAATAAAAGAATTGGGACAAGGAGCTTTTACTATTGTATGGTTAGCCCAAGATTCATCATCTTGGTTAGAACGTAAAGTTGTTTTAAAAATTCCCAAAAGGCAACAAATAGATAAAAACTGGACTGAACGTTTAAAGCATGAATCAAAAGTATGGTGGCATTTATCTGAATATAAGCATCCAAACATCTTGAACTTGGAGGATATTAAGGAAGATGGAATCTTTACTTTCTTTGTAACAGAATATTTGGATGGAGGTAGTTTAGAATCTGTAATACATAATATTCCGAAGTCCCAAAAAATAAATACAATTCAACAAATACTTATTCCTATCTGCAAAGCTCTTTCTTTTGCACATCAAAACAAGATTATTCACGGTGATATAAAGCCTTCAAATATTCTTGTCTCTCAAGATTTTAATCAGGTTAAACTTGGAGATTTTGGATTATCATATTTCATTCATGATCTGATTAATTCAGGGAAAAAACTAGAAGGTACACTACTCTTTCTTGCACCTGAATCATTCAATGGTGAGAAAACGACTCAAACAGATATTTATGCTTTTGGTGTTACACTATATTATTGTCTTACTGGAGAGTTCCCTTTTAAAGATATTACTAATCAAAAGCAACGACTTATAGATGAACGATTAAAATTTAAGCTTGATATTTCAAAAAAAATACCAAACATACCAAATTGGTTAGAAAATGTAATTCAACGTTGTCTTTCACCATTACCCGAAAATCGTTTTACTGATGCAACTGAACTATTGCATTTCATTATACCGTATATTAATCCTAAAAAAGCAAATCGAATTATATTAAGCGTTTGGAGTAATCCTGAAAACCAGACAATAGATTACGATATTGAATTCAGAGGCAAACGAATACGTGAATTACTTACTGTTGAAGTAACTCATGAAACAATTCGTGGTCTATGTAAACAATGGGATAAAATTGGTAATCTTGCAATAAATCGAATAAATAAAGGAAATGAAATCTCCACATCGAATGATATTGATGAAGAAATTCATACTCTGTTGCATTCAATTTCGGAAGATGGTGCTCATTTTATGCTTGGTTTAAAAGTACGCAAAATATTGACAAAGCATTCCTATTCAGGTTTTGAGCTAATCTATGATCCCAGGTTAACATCCATTCCATGGGAATTATTTCAAATTGATGGGACTTGTCTTTGTCGTCGTTATCCCATGTCTCGATTACCAAAATTATTACGTAGAGAACCAAAAAATCATTTAATGGAAACTGATGAAAAGATTAACGTATTAATAATTTCAAATCCAAGTGGAGATTTGCAAGGTGCAGAAGAAGAATCTAAACAACTTGTGAAAGAATTCGAAAAAGCTCTATTATTTAAAAAAATTGATATCCAAATCGTCAATGATAAGGATGATTTATTCACAATCAGAAGTAAAATGCGTCGTTGTCATATAATTCATTATGCAGGACACGCCATTTTTTCTGAAATGCATGGCGATATGTCAAAAAGTGGCCTATTTCTGCGAGGTGATTTTAATGATCCAGAATCTGGGGATCTTCTTCGAGCAAGTGCACTGGAAGAGCTCTGGGAAGATTGTGCCCCGACCCTAATTTTTGCCAATGCTTGTGTTTCTGGACGTTCAAGTGTTGGTTCAATTAAAAATAGAGTCTCCAGTGATTCTGCACTCGGATTGGCACAAGCCTTTCTTTCGGCGGGTATTGAAAATTATATTGGTACAGTATGGAATGCCCCAGATAATGAAGCCACAATTTCATTTGCATGTAAATTTTATAAAAACTTTTTTTCAGGTAATACTATCAGTCAATCCATGCTATCAGCGAGGAATCATTGCCTTGAAAAATACGGTGAAGAAGATTTAACTTGGGCACGTTATATTTTATTTGGTGATCCGTTCACATATATATCAGTAAATCAATCATAACAATTAAATATTCATATCCTTCAATTCAATGTATATTTTAAAAAAATTTTATGTCTAATGATTATACAATAGATACTGTTGGAATCCATTTTGGAACGACTAATTGCAGAATAGGTGCCGTAAATCCTATTAATTTAAAGCCCATCATCTGTGATCCTATTCCTTGTTGCATTTGGAAGTCTCCAGCAACGAGTAATATATACGTTGGTATTGATGCATATGATCACGTTGGTTCACATCCTGAACCTATTATTTACATTAAAAGATCATTAAGCAATCAGACTTTTCGGATAACAGACGAAGAAATTACTTCCGAACAAATTTTTTATTATATTTTTAATGAGGCAAAACGGCAAATTCAAATAAAAATTAACAATATTGACAAGAAATTACGGTTAGATATAACAAATGTGGTTGTTGCAATACCCACGAAATATGACGATTCACAAATTGTATTAGCTGATGAAGAAGAAAAAATAAATAGGAAAAATTACTTAAATTCATTGATCGAAGCATTAAGATTAGCAAATATAAAGAATGTACATTTCATACCGTATTCATGTGCTATTACGTACTATTGTATAAATTATAAAATAAGCAGGGGATTAGTCTTTTATTCTTATTTAGGTGGAGGTTTACTCGAAACCTCATTGATTAAAATAGATGAAAATAAATTTGAAATAATACAAACTTGTTCAGATGATGAAAACTGTGGTATAAATATAGATCGTGATATTGCGAATATTCTGCAAAAACAAATATCAGAAGAAGGTTATTGTTTTGACTTAAAAATTAATGATAATCATGATGATAAAATTAAATTCGATAAACTTAAAACTATTGGAGAAATTGCTAAAAAAGGGCTTTCTAAATCTGATGAATTTAGAGTAACTGATCTTAATAGAATCAAAGATAAAATTGGAAATACTATCAATATTGAAATTTTGTTGAAACAAGCTGAACTTAGAAAAATTCTTACACCAATCTTTGAGAAAACAGCTGAAATTTCTGTTAAATTAATTGAGCAAGCTTATGAGGAACATAATGATTTAGAGAAAATTAGCTATATAGTATTTGCTGGGGGGTCTTGCAATATTCCATTAATTCAAGAGATGCTTTATGAAAATCTAAATAATAATTCGCTAATTAAAAATTATTTAAGTATAAAAAATAATATAATATATAATAATCCAGAAAACTCAGTAATTTTAGGAACTATTAAATATATTACCAAAATTTTAAAAACCAAGGACAGAAAAAAAGATGACTTTTTTAGTATTCTTGATTTACCTGAAATTCACATTAAAAAAAGTATAAAACAACCTCTAAAAATTCTAAATGTTACTGAAGAAATTTTACCATTCGCAGCTGATAGAAAAGAATCAATATTAGAAAATTTTAACATATATCAAGAAATCCCCAAAATCTACCCATATATAGGATTAATCGAAACATATAGTTATATTAAACTACCATGTAAACTTGGCGATTTTACTCTTCTTAAATCATTAACTCGTAATAATTATTATTGGTATGTTTTAGCAATAGATACTCGAACAAGAGATCGCTCTGAATTCCTGCTAGGAATTCCAATTTATCATCCCTTGAAAGGCGAATATAGAAAAAATTTTGAGTATGTGAAAAAAATTTGGGATGAACTTAAAAATATATCTAAAAATCTAAATCACCCTAACATCCTCAGACTTGTGGATACATTAAGGATTAATGAGAAGCAAACCCATATCCATCCCTTTGAAGTTTTCTTATCAGAATATTTGGCAGGAGGAGATTTAAGATCATCACAATATAAATTATCAAGAAATATTACAACTATACTCCATATTTTATATAACCTAATCGTTGGAGTAAAACACATCCATTCTAAAGAAATTATTCATGGAGATTTAACTCCTGAAAAAATATATTTGTCTCCTGAATTTAAAGAAGTTAAAATTGGTGGTTTTGAAAAATCTATATGGCAGAAAGATGTATCATCTAAAGGTGGTTTAAATTCTATGTTAAAAAATGATATTAATAATTTATTCAGTATACTGCTTTACTTATTTACTGGCAAGTATATTCAAAACATACAAATTGTTTCAAAAAATTTAGAATCAGAAATCAAAAATATTAATATGCCGAATTGGTTGAATCAGCTCATTACTGAATTTTTATCTTCCAATGTTAATATTTATGATATTCATGAATTACACGACAAAGTAAATTTTCATGTAAGCCCATCGAAGCAGCATATTGTAACTGTTGAAGCTGTTTATCTACATCAAGAGAAACAAATTAGGCTTAAGTTTACAGATAAAGATAACAAAAATAATGATTACTATTCATTTCACCTTGATTTTCTTACTATTAAAGAAATTCAACAGCTTTGGATAGAAATAGGAGATCATGCTATTGAGAGAATGGTGTTAAGTTATGATCTATTAACTAACAACAGCCAAATAGAAAAGTTAAATAATATGATTCATAACAATCTTAAACTAATAAGTAAAACTGCAGTAAGAAACATTCTCCCAAGAATTGAAGAAAAAATAAAGAAGAAAACATACATATATTTTGAGTTTCAATATGATCAAGATTTAGAAAGTCTTCCTTATGAATTATTTGAAATTGAAGGATCAAATCTCTGCCAATGTTTTCCAATATCACGATCTCCTAATATTACTAATAAAAAGGACTATAATAACCAGATACAAAAGAATAATACAATTCGAATTTTGATTATCAAAAACCCATGCGGAGATTTACCTCAAGCAGAAAATGAAGGCAATGAACTAAAATCCAAATTTACAAAATTAAATAGAAATAATTTTGAAATAGAAGTCATAGATTCCACATATCGATTTTTACAAATGAAAGAATTGATTGAGGAAGGAGAATTTCAAATTATTCATTTTGCAGGTCATGTATTATTTTCTGAAAATAAAATTGATTATTTAAATAACGGCTGGTTACTCAAAATCGATGGAGATTATACAGCAGTATTAACTAAAAAGGATTTTGAAGATATTTGGAGTGATAAACCTCCTTTATTAATTTTTGCTAATGCATGTAATTCTGCAACACAGATAAATAATGATTTTGCTTATTTAAGTTATTATGAAGCAACAAATTCTTTAGCACATTCAATTCTTAAGGGTGGTGTTTGTAATTATATTGGAACAACATTGTTCGTCCCAGATTCTGAATCGACATTAAATTTTGCAAGCGTATTTTATGATGAGTTTTTTAGTGGGAATACAATTAGTCAGGCTGTTTTAGAAGCTCGAAAATATTGTATAAAAAAATATGGTAAAGAGGATCTAACATGGGCACGATATGTACTTTATGGTGATCCTTTATCATATATCAAAGGTTACCTAATTTAAAAATGATTGAATATTCCATTTCTTGAATATGTAACAATTATGAAAACAACTTTAAAGTCTATCTCTTTATTTAACAAAAAAAAAGAGAATAACAACGATAAAAATAATCCAACGTATTATTTGGACTTACAGCAAAGTGAGATAGAAGTGGTTACTTCATCAACCAGCACTATGAACGATACGAAAATACCTAAAAGCTCAGAATCATTTCCTTTATACTATCGGGGAAGTATTCTAAGGTTCAATTTTAAACTTGTTTTTAAGAATTTATTACCTGAAGGAAGTTCAGTTGCTATTTTTTCAGCACAGAGCACTACAAAATCATTCAATAGTGAAGAAAGAATTCCATTGTTACAAAAAATTGGTACATGGATCAAAACAAGAACAAAAAATCTTTGGTTGACCTTAATATTACAAAAACCTACTCAATTTAATTTAAACGAATTTTCAACTATTCAACACCATACTATTGATGAAGATTTTGATGAATCGGAAAGTGACGCTTTACAACCGATATCTAGCACAATGAAGTCAACAGAAAGAGAGGATATTGACCTTAGTAAACAGATTATTGAAGATGATTTTAATATATATAGATATAAATCATTTTTTACAAACGAAGATATAACAAGTTATAAGTTTTCTATGAATTTGGACAGCAAAGGTTTTAATGTTGTAATACCTTCTTCTGAAGCGATTTGGATTTCTCTTAAACCTTTAAACGGAAGCTGTGAGCCATTAGCCTTAAAAATACCTGAAATTTGTCTTAAAAATATGATCTATATAATTGCACAACCAGCATATTTACGATTACATGGTAAAAATACAATCATCCGAAAAGTATTTAAGTTTAGTAGGAATGATAATGCACTCATAAATATATATCATGATGTTAATACAAAGTTACCAAATACTTCTGTAAAAAAAATGAATGAAGATTCTATCGAAATCAAAGTTAATTTGAAATCATTAAAGAAATCTAAACAAGTTTTTTCTAAATCAAAAATAGCTTATTTACGATTTTTTGATACAATAAGTAGTAAAAAACTAAGTGCCATAATTCCAATTGTTCTTGATAATTAACAGAAATTGTAAGCTGTAAAAAATTTTAAATTAAATATAGGAGTATGAAAATTGGATATCATACTAAAATTATTTAAATTTATCTTTGTTGGACATAGCGTAGTTGCAATAACTATCAATAGTGTTATCATTGCTGTTAGCATTGGTATTTTATTTTGGATTATAATTCAATTGTACAATATCCGAGGTGCATTTAGAAAATTCTCCAAATTTAAACGTGATTTTCAAAAATTAGATGAAAAGGAAAAAACAAAAGAAAAAATTGATGAGTTTATTAAAAATAAGAAATATAGACATCCCTGGCTACTGAAAAAAATAGATACTGTAAAAAAATTAAAGGATGATACAAATGCCACGATTGATGCTATTGATAATATTGATTCAAATTTACGTTGGATTACCTACGGAATTTTAAGATATCCAACGAGCAGTTTGATAATTTTAGGATTATTAGGGACAATTGCTGGTTTGCAAAAAGCAATTTATAGCTTCTTACCTGCTATTCGAACGGGGAAATTGCTTAACTTGGAAGCAGTTAGAAATGTAATGCTTGGCACACTGGAAGGAATGCAAACAGCGTTTTCTACTACATTGGCAGGTTTATTCTGTTCAATTATCCTTGGCTTTATTATTTCTTTAGGAATCAAAGGCTATTTTGATCGCTACATTACAGCAGCTAAAAGCTTTTTAGTAGAAACCTTAATTCCTCTTTATTCTGTATTGGAAGCCTCAAATTTACAAACTCTAACAGACCAAACAAAAGAATTAAAAACTGCTGTTGCTGATTTAGCTGAACAAAGTAATACCTTGTTTCAACCGATCGTTGAGTCAGCAAACAGTTTAAATAGTGGGATAAATAAAATATTTGCGGCAGCACAAACCTATGTGAAGGTAACTGATAGTATTGAAAAACTAAATTCAAATTTAGAAGGGAATTTAGATATATTATCTAATTCTCTAAAAGGAGTTATGACAAGTATTGATAAATACAGCAGTCTTCAGACAGATATTGAAAACACTCTCAAAGAAATTGCTAGTGTACCCCAGCAGTTCAAGGAATATATCAATAGCTTGAATACTGAATTCAAAAATCAGCAAGATATTCTTTATGAGCAGCATAATAAAATTGTAAAAGAACAATTGGACGCATTAATTGAAGCTACGGATTCAATGTCGAAACGAATGGA
This sequence comes from Promethearchaeota archaeon, assembly GCA_014729315.1. Next base: position 11,277 of record WJKD01000448.1, read on the forward strand.
GACATTTCAGGAAGAGGCTGATAAAACAAAAGAAGCATTAAAAGATGCAGCAGAAAAAGGTGTTGGAGATTTAATGACGGAAGTAGAAAAAGTCATAAAACAAGTAGGTTCAACATCAACAAAGATAGTAGATGCAAATAAAAGTTTGGATATAACTTTAGCAAATGTACAAAAAAGCCAAAAAGAGCATGCAGATCAATATCTAAACGCATACAAAAAACAATATGAATCGATTCAATCCAGTTTAAATGAATTCTTTGATAACTTTAAACAAGATCAAGTATTTAGGAATAAACAGGTTATTGATGCTGTGTCTTCATGGGCTACCTACAATCAATTTTTGTCAAAGCTGTTGAAGGATATGGATAGTTTGCCAACAAAGATAGCGAAAGCGGTTAGAGAAGGGAATGGTCGATCAACGAAAACTAAATTGATCAAGGAGTAAAAAATATGTTAAAACACAATCCTGATGAAGAAGAATTTAATATTTGGCCTACCTATTCTGATGTTGCTTTTGCTATTGTGTTGATTTTAGTATTTATTTTATTAGGTCAGTTTGTTGTTACTTTAAAAACATTAGAAATAGATAAAATTGAAAAAGAGCAACAATTGCTTAGTAACAGATTAAAATCAACATTCCCAAATCAATATGGTAAATCCATTCAAGATATACGTCAACCACAGTTGCAAAAAATTATGTTTTCTGATCGAATTTTATTTGACTCTGGAAGTGATATTATACAGCATAGAGGGCGAGCAGTTTTAAGAAATATTGCAAATATTCTAAGTGACTTAAAAAAACCTATATATCAAATTACAGAAGAAACAGTAAGTAATCTACAAGTTCAGAAATTTCCAGATGATCTGATTAAAAAAGTCGAAAAACTAAGTGGTATTAAAGGTAACAATGAAAAAGAGTTTTTAAAAAATATAAACAATTCTGAAATAGGGATGCAGATACCTGTAAATTATAAATCAATGATTTTAAAATATTCGAAATGTATGCCTAGCTGTTTTGATGAAATTCACATTAGAGGTCACACAGACAATATTCCTATTCATAATAATAAGTTTGCATCGAATTGGGAATTATCATCTGCTAGAGCAACATCAGTTGTACGTTTCTTTGATGAGGTATGCGGATTACGTCCTGAAAATGGATTATTAATTTCAGCTCAAGGATATTCTGAATTCGATCCGATTGCAAGTAACTCTAATTACACAGGACGATCATTAAACCGTCGAATTGAAATCGTAATCAAATATCCTTTACCATTTTAGTATAGTGTAACTTCATGAATATTAAATTGATAAATAGACTTAAATTATTTCGAAGCTACCAAATAGTAGATAATATCGGGGTAATATTTTCAGGGAAATATAAAGATATTATTAAACTTACAGAAGATACTTTTAGAGACTTAGAATTTACCCAAATACCTAAAAGCGTTCTTAAAGAATTAAGAAAAATAAGATGTTATTGTATTGGTGAAGAAAATTTTGTAAATGTTCTCAATTTTATTATTGAAGAAAAAAATACAACTAAATATAAGGATCTAATCCTGGAGCATACATATTCTCCAAAATCGTTAAAAGAAGCCTTGTCTATAATACGACATGAAAAAAAGTGCGAGATTCGTGATCCATTAATATTAAAGATATCTAGAATACTCTACACATTGGAAAAATACTTGGCTGATGCCAAAAAAGAGAACTTTATAAATAAGAACCAAATTTTCGAAAACGTATTAATTTATTTATCGGATAATCTCCCTAACAGAGGATTACTATTATTTGTAAATGAGTTGAGTAAATTGAGTTATAATCCTATTGATTATATTTATAAATTTGAAAAAACATTAAATAGAATTTATGATGAATTTTGTCGACCCCTTAAGTCTTTAAAATCAAAAAAAAATCAATTGCTAATAAAGCAAAACAAAAAGAAACTGCTGAAACTTTGGCATGATTCAAACCTTAATTTGGATGAAATCCTTAAAAGGGAACTTGTTAAATTAATTTTAGATGATGGTGATACAGATATATATTGGATTCAATATTGTATCCCATATTTGTCTGATAAAGAATTAAGTACCAATATTTCTAATCAATATTTAAAAACTCTACAAAAATTTGCCAAAGCTGAATTTGAAGATTTAGAGGTTCAACAAAATTCATTTGAGTCTATAGAAAAATATACATTAAAATCTATTATCAATACACAACTCGCATTGTTAAATCAAGATAAGTTCGCATGGGCTTTTCTAAATATTGCAAGACTAGCTATTTCAAGAGATCAGCAGGACAAATTTGCTGAAATTCAAGCGGATAAAACAAGCATTGATAACTTTTTTGATTGGAGTGATGAATATCTCGATTGGAATATTGAGCAAGCTGTAAACGCAGGTGTTCCACTAACTGAAATAGATCTTTATATCGCTGCGTATGCTCAATGTTTAAAGAAAAATTACCAAAAGGTTATTGAATTACTAGCAAATTATGATAGTATCACCGAAGAAAAATTAATTGTCAAATGTAAACTTTTATTAGCTAAAGCTCATGGGCAATTATGGTTAATTAATGAAAAACATGGTGATGGTGAACAAGCAATTAAGATCATTTTGGAAATTAAATCAGATAGCCAAACGAAAAACTTATTAACTGATAGTGATGGTTTTTTGTTATGTCAATTGTTGATCAAAATTGGAAAAATAGATGATGCAAAGCAAGAATTTAGGGACATTAATCTCTCATTTGTGAGAGAAGCAAAGGAAAAGATTGCTCAACTTGCTTGGCAATTAGAAACGTTTGATAAGCTCGAAGTTTTTCTCGATAGTGAACTAAATAAAACACCAGATTCCATTAGTCTACTATCACTACAATGTGCATTAAATAGATCTTTTAAAAACAAATTCAAAGAGGCTAATTCAATAATTGAACAGATTAGAAAATTACAACCGACTCATCCCTGGATATATATTAAAGACTGTATGGCTTTTTTGGATCAGAATGAAATTGAACAATGTAAAGAAAAAATGAATAAAATTCCTGATGATACCTTCTGGCAAGAAGAAATTATAATATTGAAGAGTAGAATTGAATTACAAAAAGGTGAATATTCAAAAGCAGCCAGAACTATAACTAAAATAAAATTAAAGGATAGAATTGACTATCAATATTGGAATGCAGTTATTAATGTACATCAGAACAAGTTAACACTAGCATTAACTAAATTAGATAAGATACAGCAGGATGAGTTTTTCAATGATCCTGTGGCACTATTTAGGGGAAAATTGTATTTAGCTAAAGGTGATTTTGGCAAAGCGCTAAATATTTTTATGAATTTACCATCGAACCTTGAAATAAATCTTTTAAAAGCATGGTGTTTTTTTAAATTAACTGATTATAATAGAGCACTTGAATTGTTAAAAGATAATAAAACATCGGAAGGCCAATACTTGAAAGCTGAGATATATTATTTGACTGGAAAAAGAGATGATGCCTATATAAATTTTAAAAGTTTTATAAGTGAAACAAGTGCTGATGATCTATATCTTTCTCAAGCTGTTGAGCGCTTTACAAAATTAGTTATTGAAAAAGAAAAAATTCAAGATGTTGAATGGCTATTAACAGAAAAACGTTTCCTGAAAGTTATTCCCAATAGACATTTGGCTCATTTATATGCAATTCGTAAAGATTGGAAAATGGTTGTTGAACACTTAACAGATCAGAAGGATGAAAGGTATAAAAATAATCTATTATATGCATATAACCAGATTTTATTCAATTCTATTAAAAATAAAGAATGGGCTGTAGCGAACAATATTATTGAGAAATTAAATCAATTAAATATCCAAGTTGATGATTACAAACAATATCTTCTTCGATCGGAATTACTTGATAATATTCAAAAAATGGAGCAAAAATTAGATTATAGAAAATTTGAGGTAGTAGGGGATGAAAACATACAAATTGCCATTGGTATTCATAAATTCATTAATGGGAAAATAAAATTTGATAAAATTTTAAGCCAATTAGATAAATGGGCGAAAAATAACAAAAATAATCCTCAAGCTAATCTATTAATGTTAATCATGCACTTAATTGACAATAATAAAGAAAAAGTTATAGAGTATGCTAATATATTAGAAACAATGCTCGATCAAATTGAATATGAAAATGACAAATTAATTTGTCAGTCATTCATAGCTTTTGGGTTAGACAATAAACCAATACCAATTGATAGTATTTTGCAGATATTTGCTTCACTCAACCAAAATTTACCAATATCAGCGGAAAGCTTTTGGAATAGATTAGTAATTTGTTTAGCTAAGCAAAATATCGAAAAAGCTGTCGAAACAGTGGATAGTATTAAAATGAAAGTTGCATTAGAACAGGATAATATTGCATTAGTTTATGCACAAAGCGCTCTTAAAAACCTTGAAAAAGGTCAAGAAAAAATGGCAATTCATGATCTAGAAAAAATAATAGGAGATTAAAATCAAATGGATATTGTAAAGATATTCAATTATTTAGAGATTGATATAGAAGAGTATAAAAAAGCTCTATTAAGTACTATCGTGGAATCAAAATGTGATTCTATATTTCCAGAACACATTTTAGCTGCATTAATTAAAATCCCTGATAGTTATATTCATCGAAGAATAAAACAACAACGATTAAATCCTAATAATGTTTATAAAGTATTAACTCAGTGTGTTGAACAAACGGATAGAAAACTTCCTCCAGTATTTTCAATTGAAGAAGCTTCTCATAATCAAAAACTAAATGATTTGGAACAAAAGCTTAATGAGTGGCTAGCACAAAATAAAAAAATTCAAAAAATTAAAGATCGAGATTTTGCTGGTCTTATAGTAAATTTTATTGAGAATGATGTTATCGAAAACCTTATTGAATTTGCTCGATTGGATTGGGAAGATCTAGTGAGTAATCTTTCTTGGCCCCCTACTATAGTAGAAAAGTCCATACAAATATGGAGTAAAGAATCCTCGAATTTAATGGTGGATACTTGTTTTGACAAATCAGGGAAAAAACTTATAAATGCACTAATAGCAGAGGTTGAAGGGCTGGGATTAAAACAATATAGTGCAGAAGCTTTATTTATTGCTTTACTAAATTTTGAACCAAGTATTTTGGAACTTGCCATTAGCACGCAGCTGACGAGTAAGGATTCATACATTGTTAGCACTAAAGATTTAGGTTTAGAATTAAGAAATAGTATACGCAGACCTAGAATAATGAAAAATTTAGGTAATATTTCTCAGGGCAATTGTACTGAAATTCTTATTTCAATATTTAATAAAGCTTCAGAAATTGCATCGAATGAGGGTAAAACGAAAATTTCAGTTCGTGATGTGGCAGAATCTTTATCCTGGACTGAATCAAAAGGACGATTAGGTAAATTACTTAAGGCGTTTGGAGTTGATCTTAATAAAGTATACGATTTTCTGGAAACTTACACAGAGGAACTCGAGGAGGAATTAATATTAGTACCGATCACACAACTGGAACAAAAAGTTAAGGAAAAAATTATCGGACAAAATCACGCTGTTGAACGAATTCTGCCTTTAATTAAAAGACTTCGTTTTGGTTATCGCCGACCTGGCAAGCCAGCTGGGGTGTTTTTGTTTATGGGGCCAAGTGGAACTGGAAAAACTCAAATGGCTAAAGTGCTTGCAGAAATTCTTTATGGTTCAGAAGAAAATATGTTAATGCTTGAAATGGGTCAGTTCGGTACAAAAGAGACAAAAAGTATGTTTATCGGAGCAGCACCTGGATATGTCGGCTATGGTGAAGGAAAATTGACAAATGGATTGCGGGATAATCCTGAGTGCGTAATATTATTCGATGAAGTCGAAAAAGCAGATCCTTTAGTATTAGATGTACTGTTAAGATTTTTAGATGAAGGGAAAATTGATGATCCTGCAGGTCCTGTTAGAGATGGAAGCAAATGTTTAATCATTTTAACATCAAACTTTTTTGCTGATAAATTACATGAATTTGAGGAGCAAATTGAAAGCACAGATAATTCCCAAAAAGAGGAAATGTATAAAAATCTTCGTAATGCGCTTTTAGATGTTGGGAAAAGTGAAGGTCAAAACGAAAAAGTTCAAAAATTTTTCCGTCCAGAATTTATATTTCGTATTGATGAGATAATTCTCTTTCGGTCGTTTAATCGAGATAATTACAAAAAAATTGCAGAATTAGGTCTCGAAAATGAAATTGCATATCTTAAAAAAAATTATGACTACAATGTTTCCTATGACAAAAAAATACTTGACATGATTGCAATTGAAAGTGTGAAGCGAAGTAACGAAGGAGCTCGAGTAATAAATAGACTGATTAATGTACATGTAGTCAATCCAATAATAGATTTTCTCACAGCTCATCCCAGTGAGGATTTTGATCATTTAACAGTATCTTATAATAAAAATACAAAATTAATTAACGTGAGTAAAAAGTCATGATAGATTTTAATAAAAATTGCTTAATAGCAGGACGTTATAAAACTAAAAAAAAATTAGGAGCAGGTGCTTTTGGAAGCGTCTTTCTAGCTGAACAAGAAGCATTCGATATGACTTTTCGTAGTGTAGCTTTAAAATTGTTTAATAAGGATATAAAAAATAGTATGGAAGCAAGGCAAATTTTTAATGATGCAATAGTCTTGTTGGATTTAATAGAAAATTGTTTTGATCCATATATTCAATCACTATTCATATACGTGTATGATATTGGATCAACAACAATAAAGGATGATACTGAGGGATTGCTTGATAGAGGCTATATTACAATGGAGTTGATGGAAACGGATTTACGTACTATTATTGGTCCCACTGGTAGTGATAAATTTAGAAGAACAACGGTAACTGAAGCATTAAATTACATGAAACCTGTTATTTCAGCCTTGGCTTTTATGCACTCACAAAAATACCCAATAATTCATCGTGACTTAAAACCGGGCAACATTTTATTTCGAGTTGGGAAAGAAAACGGGAAAGATAAAATACAAATTAAAGTAGCTGATTTTGGGCTTGCAGTTCAAATATTCAATTTTCTTGAATTACCCGACATGGGGGGTACAATCGCTTATCAGGATTTAGAAAGTTTTACAATAGGAAAGGCCTCTACTGAAAGTGACGTCTATGCTATAGGTATTATGTTATACGAACTCTTAACAGGAAAATATCCGTATGACATTGAGTTTGCTAATAATTTATCGCCGAATACTCAGTTAAGTAAGGATATCCTGAATGATTGTTTAGAGCACGCAATGTCTAAACCAGTTATTCCACCATCCGATCTAAATTATGAATTAAAAAAATATTTATGGTTGGAAGAAATAATCATGGCTTGTATAGAGCCATCCCGTATAAATCGCACAAAAAATGCAAAGCAGCTGAAATTACTTATTGAGAATGATGAGCCTCCTCCTCCTCCTCCTCCAACTTCTAAGTATAAAGACCTTGTTGAGTTAGGCAAAAACGCAATGGGTAGAGGAAGAGAACAGTGGAATAGTGCAGAAAAATTTTTTAAGCAAGCCATACAGATATCTCGAAAACATTGTGATGCTATATCATTATTGGCACATTTACTAATCGAAATGGATAAAATAAAGGAAGCTGAATTGTTATTACGTGAGCGAATTGAGCAGAATAGAGAATGCTGCCATATATATCAAGAACTTGCATATTTGTATGGAAAACGAGGATTGCCAAGTCTTCAAGCTGATTATTTAAGTCAGATGAAACAAATAGGGGAATGCAAATACTCGATATTTAATTGATTTTAACCTTTACAAGATATTATTTTTTCAATTTACTTTTTTAAGAAAAGAGTATTCATTTTAGAAACTAGATAAAGGAGTTCAATTGAAAGAAGAATCATCTACAAAAAACAAATTAGTTAAAATACTATATGATCTAAAAACGGCAATTGAAGGGCATGTTGTTGCCTATAAACACTTAGTATCAACAGAAGATCCTCACAAACTTGCAATGGTTTACTCAAAAAATGCGGAAGACGAGTGGTTAAAAATACACAAAAAAAATCCTGAAGATTGGCTTTCCTGTCATCATTTAGCGATTTTATATCACGCTCATGCTTTTCATTTAGAATTAAGTGGGAATACCAAACAGGCCGTTCAATTTTGGAAAAATGCTCATACTTACTGGAATAAATTATTTAAATTAAATGAGCCAATTGATAGATTTCACAACATTGTTAAAAAAATGGATCGCTATAATGAAAATGAACATAGTGAAAAATTCAATAAATTAAAACAAAGAATTATTGATGATTTGCTGAGTGTTCATAGTAAACTATATGAATATTATAGTAATCAGAAAAAAATAGAATTGAAACAAAAGGCGGATTATCATTATGAACTATTAGAAAAATCACCTTTTAAAGAATCCCATGAAATTCTTGAAAAGATTTATGAGAATCAATATGGGAATAAAGTAAAAAAATTAATATTGAACATTGAAAAAAAACAATCGTATGAGGATCAAATTTCTTTTAAACAAGATTTCGATGTACTTATAAATGAAATATCAGAGCTTAATGAGAAAAAAATTTCTTTAACCACTGTTTTACGTGATTTAATTATTTTAGCATCTTGGAGTATACGTATTCGGTTATATCAATGGATTTTAGATTTGGCAAAATTAAGAAAAAAACAAAGCTCTGATGAAAAAAGATTTAATGACCTAAATCAACAACTACAAATTTCAGCAAGAAAAATCGATAAATTGAAACGGAAAATACAAGGTGGAAAGCATTTACTATCTGGTAAACATGATGAACTTGTACGTGAACATAATGATAATGTTGGATACTTAAATTCACTTCGTGATAGACTTATAAGAGAAACTCAAAATCATATTAGCAAATTAGCCGATTTATTTGAATATTTTGATTCCTGTATACTATATCTAGAAAAATTAAGTACGTTAAATGATGTGACAAGTTTACAAAGAGCAACATTTGCTTTACAGAATGCCGTCAATGAAGTTATTATTATTGAAAAAAATTATAGAGGAATAAATGAACATTCAGTCTTTCGAGAATTAAAACAGGAATGTCAAAAATTAATAAAAAAAATAAATATGTATCAGCCTAAAAAATTACAATCAATTGAACCTGTTGATGAACAGCAGAATCTTAATTTATGGGAATTAACTGAAATAAGTGAGGATGAAAATCCATATCATAACACTTCCTTTTTATTATTAGAGACAGAATTACCTAGCATTGCTGATGATATAGACATTAATAATTTAATCAAGAATATGAAATTAAAAAAACAGCGAATTTTAGAAAAAAGAGCTAAGGCAGGCAAGTATCAAGTATTAGGGAAAAAAATTAAGCATCAGGACTTGAATAAAGCTATACTTCGGCTTGATAAACCTGAAGATTTGGTTAAAGATATGTTACTTCAACATCAAGCTCATCATGCAGATACTAATAAAATTAAAGAAAATTTATCTAAATTTGAATTACCATCACCAGAAAAAATTCCTATTACTTTTTCACCAACAGTATTTTTTTACTTTTCTATAGCGTCATTACCTAAAAAAGATGAGCTTAAATGGGAAAATGATTTCGAAGAAGATGATGAAGGAAAGCAAATTAAACCAGAACTTAAATGGCCTACTTAAAATTAATGAGGTAAAAATGCAAAATCAAGAACCATCATTGAAATATTCTAAAAGAGAAATAAAATATTTAAAGGAACCTATTAATCAATTCTCGCAAATTTGGCAATTATCGAAAAAATATGCTGAAGTATTGAAAAAACAGAAAGAACATCATAATGAAAATCAACATAAGATGGTTATTAAATATTGTGAAAAGATACATGATCTAAAAAAAATTATAAATGAACATAGAATTTCAAAAAGTGAAGAAGTAAATAAAATACTCGATCAGTTAGGAATTTTATTTGAGGCTTTTAATGATATTTTACATGAAAATAAATACAAAATGCAGATCCTTGACGGACGTCATTGGGATGAAATTCAAGATGGTGAAGCTTACATTGAAGGTAATTTTGAAAGCAATCAAGTAACTGTAGCAGTCGTTGCAGATACAATAAAGCCCTTAATAAAATATGAAAATAATATCATCCAATCTGCGCGAGTAATAGTTCATGTACCAATAAAAAAAGATATATCTAAAAAAGGAGAATTTAATGAGTAATCTTATAGTAGGTGTTGATTTAGGTACTACAAATTCATGCATTTCCATCCGTGGTAGTCATCCTGATTGTTATGTTGCTGATAATATTCCTGGATTCTCTGTTATTACCGATCGATTGAAACGTAAATTCACCCCATCGGTTTTATCATATACTGGTAATCCTGAAAAACCGTATGATATTGGTTACGTGGCAAAGGGTAATATTGAAGGAAAATACCCTCCAGTAATGTTTGCTAAAAGACACTTAGGATCAGATAAAAAATTCCAATTAGATGATAACTTATTTATATCCCCTGAAGAAGTTTCAACAGAAATATTGAAATATTTGAAAAAAATGGCAGAAGCAAAACTTAATCAAAAAATTGAGAAATCAGTTGTAACGGTACCAGCTTATTTTACATTTACACAAAAAAACTTAACAAGAAAAGCTATAAAAGAAGCAGGTTTTATAGTAGATGATGAGCGATGTATACTTCAGGAACCTGTCGCTGCAGCCTTGACTTATACGCAAATAACTGACACAGAATCACTTAGAATCATGGTTTACGATTTAGGCGGAGGAACATTTGATATCACAATATTACAAAAAGAGGGAGATTTAATTGAAGTTGTATATCCTGGCGGTGATCATGCTTTAGGTGGATATGAATTTGATAAGCTGATAGCGGATTACATTATCAACATGTTACAAGAAACTGGTTATCATCTAGATTTTGATCTTGAAAACAACATAGAAGATAAAATGAGATATACAAAATTACTTTTAGAAGCTGAACAAGCAAAAATAGAGTTATCACATGTCCAAGAAGTGCATCTACGCAAGCCTTCATTGTTTAGCGATCATAATGGCGAATCAGTTGTTCTAGATATGAAATTGGATAGACCTACTTTTGAGAAAATGATTTCCGATAAGGTAGATTATACTATGGAACTCTGTCATCAAACACTAAAATCATCAAATTTTAAAATTGATAAGATTGACAAAATTATCATGGTAGGAGGATCTACTTATATACCATTAATAAGTAGAAGACTTAAGAAGGAATTTGGAAAAGAACCACAGTATTTAGAGCCAGATTTGTGTGTTGCAATTGGCGCGTCTATTCAGGCATCTCAATTTGGTATCGTCGTTGAGCAAGATGTCCGCGTTAAATTTGATTTAATACCAACATTAACAGTATCTGATAAAGAAATCATTTCTGGGAAAGTAACATTATTAACTGGCAAACCTGTGGAGAGCGACTATACTATCGAAATTGAAAATCAATTAAAAGCTTTTAAAGAAAGCTCAAATATAGAAGAAGAAGGTAATTTCTTTTTTGAAGTCCCTCTTCAAGAGAATTGTGAAAATACCATTATTATAAAAGTTTTTGACAAAAATGGCATTTCGAAAGCAGACACTGAAATAAAAATTATACACTCTACGGATGCCAATGTTGAAGAAACAACTACTACTGAAATTACTGGAACTGTAAACCTACCAAGAGCAATCTTCATTAAAAGAGAAAGTGGAATGACTGAATTAGCTCCCAAAGGAGCTCAATTACCTTTCGAAAAACGAGAAGAATTTAATATTGTTAAGAAAGGAAATATTTCACTCGATGATGAATTAGAATTAAACATTCAATTATTTGAGGAAGACTTGTTTTTAGGTGATGTGACAGTAACAAATATCCCTGGTAATATTAGTGATGACGATCCAGTTTTTGTTGGCATCAAAGTAACTCCTGATTTTCAAATAATTGTAAATGCACAACTTCCAACAGTAAAACGAGAAGGGAAACATGTTTTTTCGATTAATATAGAATCAGTTCAAAGCGTTGACAATCTCGTTAAAGAATTCAACAATCTAATGGAAGACTGGGAACAGCTAAAAATGCTTTTAAGCCAGGATGAATTAGCTAAAATTGGGGTGCGAATTAATCGGTATTTTCAACGTGTCGAGAGTTGTCTCAAAGGAGTAGATAAGGATACTACAGAAGCTTCTAAAGTTTTGAGTACACTAAACATAATGATAAAAGATTTAAAAGGGAAAGGTCCACTTATTTTACAGCCAAGTAAGGAAAAATTTGAAAAACTTTGTGCAGAGACTCGTAAAATGATTAGTGCTGCTGAACAAGTAGATACAACTGCAAGTGAAATGGCAATGGGGCGAACTTTAGATGCTCTTATTGAACAAGGTAAAACTGCCCATTCCCGAAGAGATCAACAAGCCTGGAAAACGATCTATCGACAAGTTGAGGAACTTTATGCTAAAGCAGCTCAGATTGTTGATCATTCGAAACCTGGAGGAGAATTGCCACCTGATCCTCATCAACTATTACTAAGTTTAGCATATTTGTTAAATGAAATGAGAGAAGAAGCAAATCAACAACAGACTCATCCGTATTATGCACGATGGATGAAACAGATTGTAGAGATTCAAGTTGAAATTCAAGAACTTGGTAAAATTACAGATAATAGTGCATTAATGCCGAAAATACAACAATTATATAGCCAAAAAATTGCCCCTTTGAGGGATGAAATTCATGGAGGCCCTGTTGAAGATAAAGATATCTTTTTACGATAAGAAAGGTTGAAAAAATGATTTGTCCGTCCTGTGATACTCGTATTCATTCTTTAGTTTCTACCTGTCCTGTTTGTCAATTTGAACTTCTAACATTGATAAAAACAAAAGAAACAACTAACTATTATTTTAACTTGGCATTAGATGCCTATAATGAAAGCAAATATTATGATGCTTTAGAATCTCTTATTCTTGCACATAATTTTAATCCTGCGGATACAGAAGTCCTTAATTTATTGGCTTATGTCTATGTCAAATTAAATCAGTATAAAAAGGCAATAACATATTTTAGTAAAGTATTAAAAGTTGATGCAAAAAATAAAGATACACAACAAGCATTATTATGGTTACAATCAAATGGATACGAGATTTCAATAAATAATTTATTCTAAAACTTTAACATTAAACTCACATTATGTAAATTCCGCTACAAAAGTGAACCAGCAAAATTTAAAATGAAACCAGTTGTTGGTGCTTTTAAGAAAAATGATATTGGACAAATACTTGAAGTAAAAGAAATTAGAGATTCAAGCGGCAATGAAGAGATTTGGATCGTTATTGAACCTGTTAAAGTGAAATAATTTTATATATTATAAAACCCATCTTCGACAGTAGTAGTACAAAAAATATAGAGATAACTCTTAATCATACAAGAAACTAAGTGATGTTAAAGAAGAATAAACGTGTTACTACAAAATCAGTCCAGTTGTATTCCTACAACAGTTGACGGTTCTTTGATATCCACTGCAGCAAAGATTGATTGTTGTTCTTTGGTTAATTCAGTCATTAAACTGATGGTTTTACCGTGTTTTCGAAATTCACCGACATAGATTCGATTCATTTCGTTTCGTATTCGGGACCAGCTTAAGTTGGTTTTGCTTTCAATGATTCTAGCTAACACTAACGCCAGAAAGCACAAGAAAATATGACAGCGAATCCGATCATCCCGACTATGATAATTGGGCCGTAGTTCAAGAGTAGTCTTCAACGAACGGAACGCTTTTTCAACATCGTTGAGTTGTTTGTAACCCAGTACCACATCTGTCATGGACAAGGTCTCGTCACTGGTTTCGATCAGGAATTTGCCGTCGAAACGCTTGTCAGCGACAATCTTTGATTTATTGATCTTGAGCTGACCATTTTTCAGTTCTTTGATATAGCGCCGTACACCGGATGCGATTTGAGCTCGCACACCTCTTTGGTATGAGAACTACTGCGACGCCTATTGACATGGTCAAGTCTTTGTTTGATCGCATCAATAATGGATTGGCGTACAGTATTCGCACGCTCTTCTTCTTCCACATTCTTGACCAGAACCAATCGTGTTCGCTTTTCGCCATCACCCAGCATGATCTCTTTGGCGCACAGATTCTCTCTGATTTTTGTATAAGGGCCCTTTTGCGACAAGGCAGCCTCGGCTTCACGTTCGCCGCTCTTGAGCTTGCGGCCAACGATATAATGACCACCGCCACGCTGCAGATACTGCAGATTGGCTTGTGAGGTCATGCCGGCATCATGAACAAAGATACAGCGGCTCAAACGCCAGCCCATCAGGTCTTGTTTCACTTGCTCAATTGTCGTCATGTCAGCGGTATTACCGGGAAAGACCCAATGCTTCACCGGAATGCCTTCCCGGGTCACTGCCAGACCAATGACCACCTGCGGCAGGTCACTGCGCTTGTCCTTGGAATAACCGCGCTGTTTGAGCTCAGTGAGTTCCTCGGTCTCAAAATATGTCAAATTTCATCATATTCCCCAGTGGGAATTTCACGTTATTCCCCACTTGTTTTTAATCTAGCGATATAATAAACAGATTAAAAATAAGAGTCA
>WJKD01000449.1 GCA_014729315.1 Promethearchaeota archaeon
TCCTTTATTTTTCCAAATTCCTTTCAAGCTCACGGGTTCTGCTGTTTCAGACTTTGATTGTTTTAATATCTCCTGGACGTAGTTATCAACTTCATTTATTTTTTGCGCAGGTAACTTTGCAATCTTATTTATGAGCTCCATCTTGTTTATGACTGTATTATGCATTGAAACTCCAATTATTGAGCAAGAGTATCTGATTCATTTTTTTGCCTATTTGAGGGGTTCTAATAGCGACAAGATAAAACTCAAAATAACCACTATCACTGTGATTGTTGCCATTAATATTGGCATTCGTTTGCTTTCTTTCAATGCGTCACGTTTCATAAGAAATGTAACAACAATCACTAGTAGTACACCGAATAACAAAAAAAATATCTTTGATAATTCAAGTAGTGCCATAAACTATGAGCCTTTATTCATTAGTACATTTATTGCGCCTACCCAGCCAAAACCCGCAGCTAATGCTTCTAGTGTACTATCCGGACTGAAGAAAATAGTTCCAATGATGGATCCAGCAAGGACGACAATAAAGAAATCAAGTCGATTGTAAAAAATATCGGATTTATTGGGAAAAAACCGCTTTAGAAATTTCGTCGATCCTTCAAATCCTTGATTCAATGAAAATATATACATAGCTGCCGAGCCAAATAAAGTGGTCAAATATAGAATGGCGCCAGAAAATCGGGGATCGCTTAATAGTAAATTGAGATTATCCATATTTATTCTTCTAACTAATTGATGTTACCAATAAATCTGAAGAACATTGGCTATTAAGTTACAGTGAAATCTCTACACTCACCGCTTTCAATAATCTCTCTAACATTAAAAATTTTTACTTCTTATCGACTTCATTTTGATTCACAGCAATCTACGTTTTTTCCCATAAAGCTCTAACATATCCTTCTCGCGCATTCTAAAACCTGTCCCTCTATTTCTGACAGCACCATTTTCTTTCAAGTGTAATCTTAAATCAATTCCAACAAGTGACTTTTTAAAAGCTTTTAAGAAACTCCTTGTATTTGGCTCCGTCAACAGCCATGCTTCTTTGAAGTGGAACTCTTCTACGCCTTGAACAGATCGTCTGTCAGCGAGTACGAACAACAAACGACTTAGTTTTGAAGAAAAAACTCCAACGATCACATATACATCCCATTCAGCTAGTAATTGATGATCAGAAGACAGAAGTTTTATTACATTTTTGGTTTCGTCAATATCTATGAATAATCCCAAAGAGTTAGGTCGATTATAAAATATTGTTGATTTTAGAGCTTTTCTGCCTTTTTCATCCTCATATCCAAATTTCTCTATAATTTCTTTTTGCTTCTTAATCCAAACTCCTCTATTAAATGTAAAAAGTGAGACAAGGGAAGAACTATCTTTTCGAGTTGTTTTAATTTCAAACCTGCCTCCTATATCTGGAATTGGAATGTTAGTTTCCGCTAATCCAATTAATGACTCAAAGGTATAACCTATTCCGGTATTGCCTCTTCTTAAAGCTATTACATAGCCCATATCGCTTATAGTTCTTAATTTTTCACCCAGTTCTTTTAAATTCATTGGACAAATCCTTTTTTAGTCTACTTTCTTGCGTAGCACAACTATATATTCATTAATCATAGTAGTATCTTTTTCACCTATTACGTTCGTTGGGCTATTTTTTGAGGGCATTCTTTTATTTGGAATGCGTCTAATTATCGTTTCAATATGTTGAAATCCATTAAGTTTGAACATCTCTGATGTTATTTCATCAGTAGGCAAAGTTACAGACTTGACTCTTCGATTTCCAACAACGAAACATACGAATCCGTTTTTTTTAATTACATTAGTAATGTTTTTTACAGAAGATAGATAATCCTTGTAAAAAGAATAAACATCCTTTACTCTCTTTTCATCTTTATTCCCAATTTGTTCTATTATTTTATCAAGTATACTAATTCCAAATTTTTCTATTCTTACAGGTCTTTTACCTCCCATTAATTTCTTATCCACTTTTGAAGCCTCCTTAAAACCTAACCACTGGTTGGCGAGTCTAGAAAATTGACCGTATGCTACTGTTGTACGAGAATCCCCATAAGGAGGGGAAGTGATGACTATGTCTACGGAGTTACTTGGTAATATTTTACTCGGAATTTCAAACACTGTGTTAAAGGAATATATTTGAGAAGTAGATTTATATTTTTGGGCATTTAATAACTCTATCAATCCTTTTCTATTTCTTGATAATTTATTTTCAATAATTCCATATACATCTGGATTGAAACTTCTAAGATTTTTTTCTGAAATCCTGTAAAGCTTAAATTCACCGTTTCTGGTTAAAGAACTCTGTCGAACAGTTTCACTAAAAGAGACCAAGAAAAAGTCTCTTATTGATTTGAGATCTATATGGTCAATGTAGTGTTTTAAAATAGCTAATTTGATTTGCACATCTTTCGTAAACCAAAAATCAATATTATCAAATTTCGGAATAATAAATGAATTATTTTTCTTTATTCCAAATCGTAATGAGAAAATCCAGTCATTGAAGTCTTTCAAATACAAATCAAGCGTCTGAATATTTATTGGAGTAGTTTTAGCTTTGGCGATTAAGCGAGCAAGAGGATTTAAATCAGTTCCAATTGCATTTATATTTTTCACATTTGCTTCTAACAGAGAAGTTCCAGTTCCGCAATACGGATCAAATAATAGCTTAGCATTATTACCATATTGATCGATGAGCCTAGCTGCCACTTGCGGAATCATCATAGCAGGATAATTATGAAAGCAATGGGTTAAAGTTTTTGTATTTGCCTTTTCAAAATCCCATGTATTGTCAATATATTTATTCTCAACAACGGCTTCCATAAAGTGAACCTTTTATCTATTAAAATGAAATCTTTATTTTGAATTATAGCTAATCGATAAAATGGAAAATTTATGCTTCGCAGAAATTGATCAAATAGTTGCTGTCCTATCAATTAAAGAAAATTACAAAAATATTTCATAAAGTCAATAAAAATTATTGCTATTAAAGATATTTTTCGTACTTCCATGAGTTGCTCAAAAAGCTATTTCTTACAATTTAAATATTTTACCAGATGATGATTATTTAGGCAAGTCTAATAAACCAAATTTAATAAACAATCCCCACTTTGTCAAGCCAAAAATTTGAATAATGTCATCTCAACTAATGATATTATCAATTTTTAATATTCAAGCCAAATCTATCAATTCCATCCCTCAAAGAGAAGAAATCCCTCCATAACACACACTATACCACCGCAATATCTTTTCTCTTGCTTCATTCAAAAAAAAGTGATACATTAGAGCATAATTTTTCGTTGTCATTTTTAACGAGGATCAATTATGAAA
>WJKD01000450.1 GCA_014729315.1 Promethearchaeota archaeon
AAGTAGAATACAATCAAGCGGATTTTGGATGACGGATTCTGTATCATCGGGCGAAGATGCATTTAACGCACTGCTCGACTTAGGCTACTCCGAGAGAGAAATCTCCGAGATGGTAAAATCGAAATCGATGGAATTTCAAGGATTTATGTCGAAGGAAGCAATTCTGCTGATGGTGGCAAAAAAATGCGGTATCGCCGTCGGAGAAGCCGGCAGAGAAGAAGGATTAAGCGTAGAATTCGAGCAGAACGACGAGATCGATTACGACGAGCTTACAATCTCTATTGAACGCTTGGACGAGAACATGTCAAACTTAGTGTTGCTCGGACGCGTTCAATCCGTTTTTCCGATTCGAGAATTTGCGCGCAAAGACGGTAGCCGTGGAGTAGTCGGATCGTTCTTGATCAACGACGGTACGGGTTCCACCAAGATTGTACTATGGGACCAACAAACCGATGTGATGCGTAGCGAGTTTTTCGAAGAAGGTCAAATTGTACAGGTGATCGGAGCATATTCCAAACTCGGAAGGAACGACCTTGTGGAGGTTCACCTGGCTAAAACAGGAAAGATTGTGCTCGACCCGAAGAATGTGGACTTTTCACGCTTCCCTTTATTAAAGATCAGCAAATTGAATATCGACAACATCAAAAAGTCGAATGGTTATATTCCAGAACTCGAAGGTGTGGTGGCAGAGATCGACCAGTTGAAGGAATTTACTAAAAAAACCGGTGAGAAATCCTTTTTATTACATTTCGTTTTGAGAGATTCCTCGGGGTTGATTTCCGTCTTAGTTTGGGGTATGGAGGCCATCAAATGTTTGAAAAAGATTGATATTGGGAAAGCAATCAGGTTAGAAAACCCCTACTTAAAACGCAACCAAAAAACGGGAATAAAGGAACTTCACTTAACACCTCGTTCAAAACATTTTCCGTAAGCTCTAAATATTGTTTCATATTTTAATATCTTTTTTGCTTTAACATTTATCACTTGTTATTGATTCTTTTATCTTTCAGCAATCTCAAATTCTTTTTATTATGTGTCTCAAGATGTTTCTAACGCTTCTTATCTGTACTTAAAACGCAGTCAGATTAATAAAGAGTATAAAAAAAGTAATTTAGAAGTTTAAGTGGAGCTGCTGGAGTAATTCAACGCCCTCCTTGGTAAGCTCCAGATTTTTGCATAATCGACCTTTGAATCGGTTAAACACTACGCAATCTTCGAAATAACCCACCTCGTTGTCGTATTTCCAGCTCGGCACATAACCCCTGGGTTCAAAACCCGCTTCGAAAAAGACGCGTTGATGAGCAGGCTCGTAGGCCGAAACGAATACTTCTTGATATCGCAGGTTTCGTTCGCTCGCAAACCTAATAAATTCGTCCACAAAAGCTTTCAATTGCTCAGAATTTTCGACTGCATATTCTACTTTTTCAAGATTTTCCGAAAAAATGGTGTGCACGAAGCTAAAATGTGATTTGGTACCGAACATTCGAAATGTCACAATTTCGTAAACAGCTTTTTCGCAGTAAGTCAATTTTTTTACCGTGATCTTTATAAGTTTGGCGTATTTTCGAACTTTTAGGGGATTTAAGCCCATTGCGATGTGTTGGAATCGCACGGAACCCAATGCGTAGCGTTTGTCAGCAAAAAAAAACACATTTGCTATTTCGGGGATAATTGTGGGTACATTTTTCGCTCGTAGCGCATCGAGCGCTAATTCATCATATATGATACCTATCACATCCGACTCTATTTCGTTATAAAATACATCTTTATTAGGAAGAAAAGCAACCGTCTTAATGCCACACACCTCAGTCATGTATTGACTAGTGGCGTGTGCCGTTCGATTTTCGCAATACCAGACTAAGATCTCGTCTCGAAACTCGCGCCACATCCAAATATAGGATCCAACGATGGCTTTTACCACATCAATTTTACTTTGAAACGCCTTTTTAATCATAAACCCGCCCATGTAACCTTTTTTCGCATCAAAATCTAAGAAACATTTGAAACAACCCACTATTCGACCGTTGAGGTGTTTAAACAAGATCACATGGTAATCGGGCGCTACGATTTTTCGACGCACATACTCGATGTCCTCCATTTCCTTATATGGATACGATCCTTCGTAGGCGTCTTTACAGATCTCCACCACTTCTCGAGCATCTTCAGGACTCGCTAGAAATAGCACGGGAGATGCACGCGAATTCTGATAAATAAACGGCAAATGAAAGTTCAGAGGCATTCCCTCTCTTATATCACTCGGAACATCTCGAAATACTTCGAGAAATTCACCGATCGTGCTCACGAACAGTTTTTGCTTTGGAAAAATGGGCAGTGATACTAGTTCTCGTTTTAACATCTCTTAACCCTATTATATAAGGTTTAGAGTCTAGGCATCACAGTCATATTTAAAGAAAAAATTAAGAAATAAGAAAATCAGGATCTAAAATAAAAATTTATTAAAAAATCAAGAATGTTTAATTATTTCTGTTCGGATTTCTTGAGATAAAAAGGTTTAAGAATTAATCCCAAAAAAATAATGAAGTAGACGATAATATCCATGATCTCAGAGTAAATGGCATATGTAAAGGCATCTTGTGTTACATAGAGGCTAGCTCTTATTATCATAGTAATTATATAAATTGAAAAACCTACCGCAACTATCAGAGGATTAATGTCGGTTAAACTTTTTGTCCGATGTGCGAAAAAGAAAGTCCAAACAATTACAAGAATGGAGCTTATTCCAAGTATAGGAGTCAAGATGGATGTAAACTCGCTTGTAGGACTAAAAAGGATCAAAATTATTTCAAAAGAAACAAGCGTTATTATGGTTCTTTTAGCTATTTTCTGCCGTTTGTATTTAGTTAAGGAAGGTTTTTTAATACTTCTGTAAGTAAGATACATATGTATACTGAAATAAAGCATTGGGATCACATTAAATGCGACTATTATCAATCGAACTTTTGAAATAATTAGATTAGTAGCGATATCGACTTGCGTTGCCACTAGACTTTGAAATAGATCAAAAATCTTGCCAAAAACTAAAATTAGGAAGAATAAAAACATTAGATTTGGTAAATCATTTAGATAACTTCTATCTTGTTTTAACCATAGATGTAGACAGTAAAGAGAC
>WJKD01000451.1 GCA_014729315.1 Promethearchaeota archaeon
CAATTCCTACCTTGTATCGATTCCAGGCGAAAGATCAATTCCTAGACATAACGCAAAAAACTATAGATCTAGGCGAGAAATTAACAACAAATCCCGACCGGGAGATACAAGCTCTGAAGCAATTAGAAGGAGCGTACAATATGAGAGGATTGTGGTTTAAAAAAAGAGGTAATATGGAAACGGCGCATGCGCTCTATAAAAAATGTTTAAAGGCAATAGAAAGAGCTTGGAACCTCATGGGTCAACCTGATAGGGAACTAGCGGAAGCTTATGTCTATGCCGAATTGAACTTTGGAGCATTAATGAAAGATGTAGGTAAAGTAGAAGAAGGTATAGAACACATAGAAAAAGCGTACGAATGGGCAAAGAAAAATAACTTCTGGGCGCCTTTACAGGACATTTTAAGTCAACTAGGTGGGTATGCGGGCGATGTCGGGAATCTTGAAAGTATGGCAGAATATTACGAGGAAGCATTTGATATAACCACAAAACGCAAAGATGAAGTTAATTATAGTTTAGCTTATAATAATTTAGCAAGGGTTTACGAAGATTATCATAGAGATTTTAATAAGGCGAAAGACTATTACGAAGAATCTTTACAATGGGCAAAAAAGTTTAAGGATTTATACGGTGCTGGACGGATATTGTCGAACCTTGCTTCTTTAAAACAAAAGCAAGGTAGATTTGACGAAGCAATCGATCTTTACTTGGAGGCAATCGAAACCACCCAACCACAAGGGCTTAAGAAAGAATATAAAGCTGGAACTATATTATGTCCGAATCCAGAATGTAATCACCAAATTCCAATTGATTTAGTTGGTGGACAAGCAATGATGATGCAAACGTGTTCTCAATGTAATTCTCGCATTAGTTTACATATAAACGCAGAAGATAAAACATATTCTGCTCAAATTATAGGCACTGAAGAGTACGAAAAAGGAGATCTTAAGGTTCGACGTAAAGACATGGGTGCGCAGGGTTATGAATTTGCGAGTACTGCGTTAAAATACATCGAAAGCATCTCTATCGCTTACTATAGAAAGTATACTTATGTTTCTTACGATATTAACGATTTGTTGAGTGCCCTTGATTATGCTATTCAATCTATAGCTCTAAGACAAACTCTAGGTCAAAATTTAGGTTCAAATTATTACAATATTTTAATTACTGTAATAAATAGAGCGATTAGATTGGTTCAACCTCTTCGTACGGTAGATCCCGGAAAGGCACGTTATTATATGAACGAGATTCGAGCGATTGCAAAAGGATCTAGCGCAACAGAATCAAAAATAGAGATTGGTGGATTTGAGGTTTCTTGTCCATCGTGTAGATTTACAAATACTGTAGAAGTTGACGAGAATCTCGCTGCAATGGTGGATTGTAAGGATTGCGGTAGTCAATTCTCTGTTGTATATGACGAGGAATCCAAGGAATTCTTTACAAATTTAGTAAAAGAGAATTTTAAATCCGTCTCAGTGTGTAATCGATGCGGAGCCGAGATTAAAAAAGGTTCCAGGTTCTGTGGAAATTGTGGGTTCAATTTTCTTAATAAGTATTGTCCGCGATGTTTTTCTGAAAATAGAAAGGATCTTCTGGAATGTGAATTTTGTGGAACAAGCTTTAGAGTTGCGATTAAAGAAACTAATACTTGTACGGCTTGCGATGCAAAAAACGATAAAGATGCTTTGTTTTGCACGAATTGTGGACAAAAGTTAAACTTTATTCATTGTAGGAATTGCGGTACAGATAACGCTTCATTTTACAGATATTGTAAGAATTGTGGTGAGGAGTTAGTAAGATGGGTTACATTCTTAACCCAACAATATGGAACGGGAACCCGATACATTGGAGGAGTTGGTAAAGACGATATCACTGTTTACGCGAATATCGAAGATGGATTCGATGGAAAATCGAATGTAGAAGCAAATTGGGCTATCCAAACTAAATTTAGCGGAGAGCAATCCATAGAATCAAGCGAGGATGGATCAAGTTATTCCGTATTAAGAGGAGTAACGCATAGCGCTCATGGTGGATCTTACGACATTTATCAGAGTGCGGGCGGGGTTTTCTCTATTCAAAAAAGCGAAAGACCTTGGCCGAAGAAAATGACTATTTCTGAATACCTAGAAACTACAGAATACAAGTCCGTATGTCAAAAATGTATGATCAAATTGGATAGAAAAGTTAACTTTTGTAGTTTATGTGGAGAACCGATCAATGATCAACTTAAGCAATGTTCAAAATGCTTTCAAATTAATCCCGAAAGCGCTGAATTTTGTACGAGGTGCTCTCATTATTTAGGTGATAATCAAAAGTTAATTTGTCCCAATTGTGAAGAGGAGAACGACCTCTTAACCAAGTTTTGTTCAAATTGTAAAATACAGTTAGACACAGACATTACCTTTTGTCCAAAATGTGGTACAATTAATTATGTGGAAGCAGAGAAATGCGTATCCTGTAGTGAAGATTTAAACCTAGGACCTTATAAAATAGATAGATTCGATGTTCCGATGACTTTTGAGGAATACGAAGCTCTACCTAACAGAACCTTTTCTACTAAATGTCCGATCTGCCGTTCACCACAATCGATTAAATTTACGGATAACAAAGATGTGGCATTAGCGACATGTACCGAATGTAACTCACTTCTTAGTGCGGGATTTGTGAAAGATGAGCAAATAATGTATACAAGCTCGATGGAAGGAGGAAATGTCTGGAGAAAAGTGGATTATTGTCCTCGATGTGGGTGGTCGGCAGAGAAAGGATCCTCATTCTGTTATAACTGTGGTTTGGATTTCATGCAAATTAAAATATGTAGACGATGTTTCTCGGCAAATTATTTAGACGCAGATTTCTGTCACATCTGCGGATCAGACTTTTCTATTAACCTCATTGGAACAAAAGTATGTACTAATTGCGAATATGATAACGTAAGTATTGCGGTTATGTGTGCCGAATGCGGTCAGAATCTTACAATGACTCATTGCACACAATGTGATAGTAATAACGAACAATATTGGACATCGTGTTTTAATTGTGGTCACGAAATAGGAAAGTGGATTATTGACCAAGAAGATGTATTAAAGAAAGATTTTAAGGTTGATTGGGGTCCAAAAGCAGCAGAATTTAAAGAGGAACCCATCGAAATTGAACGAGAAAAAAAGGTAGAAACCGCACCAAAGCCAAAAGAGCCTTCTGAAGCCAAAATCAAGTATCACGGCATGTATAAATCTCAAGATCCTCAATATACGAAATACTTAAGATTTTATCCTGATGGTAAGGTCATTTATTTCGGCTCTAAGGATGCCATTAAGCAATTATACGAAGAGCGCAAATATGGCTCAAAAAATGTTCAAAGCGGAACTGGGGTTGATGTAATTGGACACGAAATAAGTTTTACCACGGTTAATCCCAACAATAATCAAAAAACCAGTTTTAAGGGGAAAATTGAAGGTGATAAACTCTCTTTGGATTTCAATACCGTAGGGACTGATAAAAATTACAAAGACGATTTTTTTTTCATAAAACTCGAAGAAGAAACTATTAGAGTCGACCTAGATATAACGCCTATTGTCGAGGAAGGGGAGATTCAACTCAATGAAAGTCAACAAAAATATTTGGAATGGCTAA
>WJKD01000452.1 GCA_014729315.1 Promethearchaeota archaeon
TATAATGAGAGAGAGTAGATTAAAAGTTGATTCCAGTTTTGTTTAAACCTTTTAATAGAGAAGAAGAAATTTGTCATCGAATAAAGAAAACAAATAAACAAGAAAAAGAAAATCGAGAAGAAGATATTAATATTATCGAAAACGATAGGAAAAAAAAAACCAATGATCTTAAGATCCTATATGTTAAGATGAGACTTTCTACGAAAAAAATTACACCTGAATTTGAAGCATCGGTTAAAAACCAAATTGAAGAAAAACATTTAAACGTTAAAATACGAGAAGCAGGCGAACAGGATTATCCTACTGTTATTTCAATATATAAAAGAGCTTGGATGACATCAAATACTCCAATCTCTGATTTATCGTCAGATTTATTGCGAGAACTTAACAAAAGTAGCAAGACTAAAATATTTTTAGCAAAGGTCTATGGTATCGACGCGGGATTCGTCATTTTAGATTTTGAAGGTGAAAAAAATGAAATAGGATTTATCACCGCTTTAGGCATATTACCTCGGTTTCAAAGAAGAAAAGTTGGAACTTCTTTGGGAATTCGCACGTGGAAATATTTTAAGAAATTTAATGTAAAAGAATTAAGGACTGAGGTTTATATCAATAATTCGAATAGCAAGGAATTCTTAAAATCTCTTGGTTTCGAAGAATTCGATCGGTTTTCTTACGATTAAATTTCTATAAAATACCTAAGCAATTATCTTATCAGTTTACCTTTTATTCTAAAGCTTCAAATACCCATATATTGAAGAATCTTTTCCTTAATTCTGTGGCAAGATTGGGATCTAATACATTCATACAAGAGTAAATCTGAAAGCCTTTTATGGGATTTTGAAGTTTAAAGATAATGCGTTTTTTGTCTAGAAGATCGTAATAAATAGGCATTCTACGATGGATGTATTTCATCTTTACTTCATAATTTTTGGAAGAAATTCCAAAAAGTTCCTCGTGTTTTTCCATGACTTTTTGAAAAAGTTTTGCATTATAATTTTTTTGTATTTCCGTTAAGGGTCGTTTATCGTGTTCAAAACTCCACAAAAATTTTGCTTTAAGTCCTCTATCTAATGCATCTTTTATAGGATTATATAATTGATGAGCAAAATTCAGTACCTTAAGCGTATTTTCATTTATAAAGTCGTTGAATAGCATTTCCTCTTTTGCCTCGCTAAAGTATTTAATGTAGAGCGAAATAATTTCTTGAGTACCAAATGCTGTAGACCAAAAAAGCCTCGATGGTTCCGTTTTGATAAAGGAGTCCTCCTTATACGCATTTTTTTCTAAGATTTTCGCTTTATCAAATAAATACGAGATTTTTCTATTATTTTCCTTACTTTGAAATGATATTAAATTATAAAAAGAGCGATTAAGACTGAAGGAGCGATATCTTTTAGGTCGCGAGTCAATAATGTCGATCATACCTTTACGATATAAATCCTCCAATGTTTCGTAGATCCGACCACTTGGAACCTCAGATTTAGAACTTATATCTCGAGCAGTTAAAGCTTTAGAAGATTTGACTAAGCTCAAGTACGCTTTAATTTCGTAATTTGATAATTCTGCAGTTTGTAAAAATTCCATCAATTCTTCCATTAAGTTATGAGACATCGTCGATTATTTATTATCCTTTCAACCTAAAAAAGGTTCTTTTTAATCGGAAATACTTATATCTTTGATAAAGAGTAGAAAAATATTGACTTGCACAGATTAAAAAATTTATTTCTAAAGCATTAATTAGTTGATAATAAATAAGAAAATAATAATACATCATCTCAATGAGTTCATATAAGGTTCTAATCGTCTATTTTTCTCAAACTGGGAACACATTTAAAATTGCGAAAAATATTCGAGAAGGAATCAAAAAATCAGGAAATTATTGCATACTAAAAGATATAAAAAAAACAGATTTGGATGAATTGACATCATACGATTTAATTGGTTTTGGAACACCTACATTCTTTTATAGAGAACCAAAAAATTTTACAACATTTCTAAAATCTCTAAAGCCAAGAAAATTCAGCACTTATTGCTTTTTATTTTGTACGCATGGAAGTCAAATGGGCAACACATTTTACTATATGAATGAAGAATTGAAGAAAAATGGGTATATCGTTATAGATTGCTTTGATTGCTATGCATCAACATCGCTTCAATTTTACCCAGATCCTATGCACACAGCCAATCATCCAGATGAAGTTGAGTTTCGTGAAGCAAGGGAATTTGGACAAAATCTTTGTAATTCACTCACAAAAATTCGAAAAGGAAAAGATTGGAAGCTTCCAGAGTTTAAATTAATAAAGAATACATGGTGGGCTCACGAATCTGAAAATTTGACATTGAAAGTACTCAGAAAAATTTCACCAAAATTTTCCTTAAATGATGAAAAATGCGTTAAATGCATGGTTTGCCAAGAAAACTGTCCAACAGATGCGATTAACATGAATGCAGAACCTCCAGAGTTACAAAAAGAAGGATGTATTTTTTGTTGGAACTGCGAAAAAATATGTCCGAATGGAGCGATAGAGGCGGATTGGTCAATTATGAAAAAAAAATCTAAAAAAAACTTATTACGATATATAGATATCTTGAAAGACGCAGAAAAAAGAGGAAATTTTAGACCACATATCAATTATAAAATAATATATTGAACCATTTTTTAGAAATTAGATGATTTTAAGCAAATTCTCATATCTTTCCAACCTAAATTTAGTTGCTTTTAGTCGAAAAGTAATAAAAATGGGTTTATATCTAATAATTTAAAAAATACTAGATTTATAATAGGAGATTTAATATTCAATAGAATTTAGAAGTGATAGAAGTGAAAAAAATTCAAGAGAAATATGAAATACCATTAAAAACTCAAAAGTTCATACTTCAGATGTGTATGGCTCAATGGGATGGTCAATGGTTTTTAAAGACTAAAAAAAATTATGGAATCTCTCAAGCTAATGAATTAAATCAGAAAGTTGTTCGTTCAATAGGTAAGATCGAAGTTCGACATATTTTAAGTGCTTTAGGAATTAAAAAAGGCGAAATTAAAACAGTTCCAGAGATGTTTAAAATTATGAACACAATAATGGACACAATAATTCCTAACGTAATGAAATTTAAATTTATAGCTCATTCCAAGAGTGAGGGCATCGGTCACGTTGATAAATGTTTTATCTGGAAAGAAGTACAAAAATCCAATGAACCGATGGATTACGAATGCGCTTGTAATTTCAGACACAGAGGTTGGTTAGACGCAATGGGTATTAAGGGTGAGATCGTAGCTCAAAAGAGACTTTCGGACGGAGATGATTGCTGCAAGTTCAAATTTGTGCTTGAAGAAAATTAAAGAATCTACAACCATTCAAGAACTTTAAATTTTTAAGAATAGGAATCCTACTTTGAAAATGTAGATAACATCATTGTAAACTTAAAATCAGTTGAGTCCAATCGAAAATAGTTATAAAGTAAATTTTACTAACAAAATCCAAAAAACACAAGTTAAGATATATCGAGGTTTAATAATGAAATTTAGTCCGGAAATGATAAGTCAAATTAAAGAACATTTAGGATATAATGATAATGAAATAGAGCAATGGTTAGCTAATCCAAGAAATCACGACGTTATGTCTAAATCTCTGGGTTTATTGAATAGAACAATAGTTATGGAAGTAGTTGAGTCTCACGGATGCAACAGCCACCATAAGAAAGGAGATAAATTTTATTTCGATGGAGCAGGAAATTTGCTAACCAAATTGAGTCCCAAAAAGATATGTATTTACGCGTTAAGTGCAATGGAGCACCTTATTTTTGCTGCGAATGAATTGTATTATGCTGGTGTGGATCCAAATGAGATGAGGTTTAAAAGAGTTGATTGCATGGCAGATGTTGGACTCAAGTGTGGAGGTTGGGGGAAAATGGTAATGGAAATTAAAGTCGTTGAGAGAAATAAAATTCAAACCTAATTTAAATTATAAAAGTATACATGAAAATCATTTCTGCTAATGGGATATCATATGGGACAATTAAAAATTGATTTGATAAAAGAGCATTTAATTAAATCATGGATGACTCACGATGGAATGTGGTTTCGTTATTGTTTAGAGGAGTGTGGGATTGAAAAAACCAATAAAATCAATCTACTCGCTGTAGAATCAATGGCAAGAATTGAAATCAGGAGAATAAAAAATTTATCCAATATCGACGAAATTGAGACTTTTGAGGATTTAAAGGATTTTTTAGATTTAGTGTTTAATATAGTTAAGGGAGAATTTATGAACTTTTCTTACGATTTTACTCTTAAAAATAGCTTTTATTTTATAATGCACAAATGCTTTGCTTACGAGGGTATGATCCGTTTGAAGACTCTTGACTGTTATCAATGCGGGATATACAAACGGATTGAAAGTTGGTTTGATGAACTGGGCGTCAAATACGAGGTTTATCCTCCTCTTGAAGAATGCTTAATGTTAAAAGAAGGGAGATGCGAAAGGCGATATAATTTTAATTTTAAATAATTCTTTCAATTTTTTTTTATGAGAAAAAACATAATTTACACTATGACTTCAAATTTAGATTTAGGACAATTTATCAATTTTAAGATATTAAAACGATTTGGAATAATTACAATTGCTAGGCCAGAGAAAGCAAATGCTTTAACGCTTGATATGGTGAAAAATTTGAAGAAAGCAATTGTCTATTGCCAAGAAAATCGAAAAATACGAGGAATTTTATTAACGGGGAGTGGTAATACCTTCACTACAGGCTTGGATTTAGATTCAATAGATGGAAAAGATCATCAGAAGGTAAAAGAATACGAGATGACAGCAGCAGAAATTGTTTCCCTTATTTTTTACGGAAAACCAACTATATGTGCGATAAACGGGCGTGCTATGGGAGATGGGGTCGCATACACCTTATGCTCTGATTATAGATTAGCAGTGAAAGACAGCTTTTTTATGATGCCTGAAATTAAAATAGGTGTCTTTCCAGGGGCAGGTACTGTGGTTTTAATGAGCAAAACATTAGGAATCAACTGGACGAAAAGAATTCTGATGTTTGCCGAAAAAATAAGTGCAAAAATTGCTTTAAAAATAGGGTTGATCGACGAGATTGTGGAAAATAACAATGAGTTAATGAAGTCTGCTATGAAAAAAGCAAGATTTCTTTTTACTAAAAATCAAGTGATACTTAACTCGATTAAACTATGCTCAAACCATCTTGGAAATAAAAGTTTTCCCGAAGCGTATGAGTTTGAGAAAAAGGCTTCCTACTGGTTCGAACAAGAAAATAAAGATTCGTTCATTGACAATCTTAGAAAAGAATTAATTTCAGATACATAATTTAATATATAATCCCACATTTTCGATAAAATCCTAAAAACTATCAGTAATTTTAGAATTACATTTATTTTATTTTTTAAAATTGATTTTTCATTATTTCTTAAAGTGCTAAATGAAAATTTTATTTAATAGATAAATAATCTATTTTATTTATCTTCAAATATTTTGATAATTAAGGAAGCACCATTATTTTAAACTTAAAGCTTGAATAACCATGAGTTATAAATTCTCAAAAGAAGAACTTAGTAAACTTCTTGTAGATTATAACGAGATCGCATTTAAGGAGCTTAAAAAAGAATTACCCGATCATGTTTGTATCTGGGACGAAACATTAAGAGATGGCGAACAAAGCCCAACCGTATACCTTACTCTGGACGAAAAGATCCATTTAGCAAAATTAATGGACGAGATAGGAGTTAAATTGATTGCTGTTGGATTTCCAGCAGTCTCAGAATCGGAGAAAAATATTGTTAAAACGATTGTAAACGAAGATTGTAAACGAGCTTCGATTCTTGGTATCGCACGCCCTAAAAAATCCGATATAGACGCGTGTATTGACGCAGATCTGAAAGAGATCGTGGTTTTTATGCCCGTATCACCAATCTTTATGAAAACATTAAAATTGACTGAAGAAGAGGAATTAGAAAAAATAACATCAGCTATACATTATGCTAAGGATAACGGTTTCAAAGTAAATTGGGTTAGCGAGGATGGAACGAGAGCAGAATTCGAACATTTAAAAAATGTTTTTATAACTGCTATTGAAGCGGGTGCGGAACGAATAGTTTTAGGGGACACCGTTGGGGTTCTGACCCCCGATTCTACAAGGTATCTCATCCATAAGTTAAAGGAAGAGGTTATAAAAACTACGAATGATCACGTAGATATAGGAATTCATACCCACAACGATTTTGGATTAGCAGTCGCTAACACAGTTGAGGGGGTAATCGAAGGGTGTAAATATCCACACACATGTATAAACGGATATGGTGAAAGGGCGGGCAATGCCGCTTTAGAGGAAGTTGCAACCATATTAAAAAGGCTAGGCATTAAGACAGGTATCGACTTAACGAAACTACCGGAATTATCGAGCGTTTGCGAAAAATATTTCTGTCAACCTCTGTCTCAGTACAAACCAATAGTAGGAGATTATGCTTTCTCACACGAAAGTGGACTTCATATTGCTGCAATTTTAGCACATCCCTTAACCTACGAACCAATTAACCCTCATATGGTAGGAAGAAGAAGAAAATTTTATTTAGGAAAATTTTCTGGTTCAAAATCAATTATCCACGCTTTAAAAAATAAATTAAAAGTACTAGATCTTGATATTCCCGACGAAATTATTAAGAAAATTGTAACTGAAGTAAAACAGAGGCACGAGTCAACCTCTAAAGAAGATTTACGCGAATCTTTTAAAAAAATTAAGGAAGAACTTAACAAAATAACCCGAGGACTATCAGATCGCGATTTTTTCGAAATTGTCAATAAATACGCTCAACCTTACGTTCCTGACGAATTTAAACCAAAGAAGGAAGGAGAAAAATAACCTTTATTTCTCTAATAATTTCTTGAGTTCATTAATTCTATTTTCAGTTTTTTCGAGATCGCGGTTTAATTTTTTTATTTGTTTTTTGTAGGACTTGTCGTCTAGCTTTCCCGAATCGTGTTTCTTCTCAATAAAGTTAATCAAGTTGTGTACTGAATTAACTTTACTCTGTAATCCTTCTAATTCGGAGATTAAAGCTTCACTTTCAATATCATCCAATTCTTGTTCGTTTGTGAGATCTTCTAATTCGGTTTCTTGAGA
>WJKD01000453.1 GCA_014729315.1 Promethearchaeota archaeon
ATATTTACCACGTATTATGGGGAATTTCAGAAAAAGAACGAGATATATTTACTGATTTTAGCATAAAACTCACATCAAAACATAATGTACTTAAATCTTATTATTTAATTAATCTATCTGAAGTAAGTTTTATTCAGAAAAAAAGAATAATAACATCACTAATAAAATTACTACAATGTAATAGTATAAAAAATTTTAAAGATATAAGTAATGCGTTAGATGAAATAGGAGAAGATTCAAGTATTGCAGTTCCACTTCTATTAGATTTATTGCAAGAAGCTAATCCTGAAAATTACAATATTTTTATTTATGTACTGGGAGAAATTGGTAAAGAGGCTTCATTAGCAATTCCATTTTTAATTGAATTATTACAAGAAAATAAAAGGTATGTAATAAAATCTGAAATAGTTGATGCCCTAACTAAAATAGGTAGGGAAAATTCAAATTTTGTTATAAAACGATTACTAGAAGTATTGAGAGAGACGAAGGATTACAACATTAAGCTTAAAATAATTGATATATTTAAAAATTTAGGTAAAAACTCTAAAACAGCAGTTCCAACCTTGATCGAAGAGTTACAAAAAACTGAAAAAATAAAACTTCAAGTTACTATTATTAATACATTTGAGAAGATTGGTATTGAATCTGCTCTTGCTGTTCCAACTTTAATAGACTTGCTTAAAAAAAATAATGATGACTATATTATTAAAAATATAGTTGATGCATTAGCCAAAATGAATGATGCTGCATTGCCTGCATTACCCATTTTTGTCAATTTATTGAAACAAAAGAATAATAATTTTGGTCTTCAAAAAAGTCTAATTACTGCTTTAAGCAATATTGGAAAAATAGATAACTCAACATTGCGTTTATTTGTTAATATTTATAATAAAACAAATGATAATGATGTTAAAAAAAGTATCATATATGCATTTGGCCAGCATAGTAAAATAGCAGCTTCTTCCGTACCTCTATTAATTGAATTAATTAAAAATATGGATAAGAATGATATTCAAATACTGGCATCTAAATCTTTAGTGAATATAGGAAAAAAATTACCTGCCAATGTTTTACCCATTTTAATCAATATGTTACAAAAATCAGACAATGACTCTCTGAAAGAAGAAATTGTTTCAATAATCGGTGAGATCGGCAATGATTCTATGTATAATATAATGTCTATACTAATGGATTTATTTAATAATACTAACAATCATAATCTCAAGAAAGATATAATTAAAGCCATAGGCAAAATGAGTAAAAATACTGCAACTATTACTGTGCCATATCTAAGTGATATTTTTCAAAAAACAAATAATAGTAATTTACAATTATATATAATTGAGGCTCTTAATAATATTGGAAAAAATGAACCTGAAATTATAATCAGTGAGTTACTTAATCTTTTAAACCTTGACTTAAAACCCTATATTAAATCGGAAATTGTACTTGTTTTCGGTGATATAAACTATTACAATTCAATAATAGTTAACAAGCTGATAGAATTATTAGAAAAAACTGAGAACAGTAGGCTTCAAGATTGTATAGCTGAAGTATTGGGGGATTCAGGTCCTATGGCCAAACCTGCTTTATCACTATTTTCTGAAATTTTTAATAGAAGGGTGGAAATTTATAAACGGATGCGATCTATTGCTACTTATCTATCAGACAAAACTAAAATTGCAAGAGCAATGTTAAAAATTGAAGCCAATGATAAAAACATGAAAAATCTTATTGAAGTATTATTACCCCACCCAATATTAGGTTTTCAAGATAGAGATGAAATTATCGAGCTCATTGGTGAAGTAGCAGGTAAAAAATATGCTGGTGATAATCTAAATTTTGATAATAACATTTGGAAAATGTTAAGATGGTGGAAGGAGCGTAATAAAAATTAATAAGCTAATAATATACATATATAATAAAATTAGTGCGTTGGTTTAAGTCCGTTTGGCTAACAAATGGTTCAACCTGAATCGCCTCGCAACGATGAATTTTATAAGTTATGATGATTATTCATGTTTTGTGTTATTCATAACGTGTTGATTATTAATGTCGGCGATCAGGTTAACCAAATCGTTACGGTTGGCGCTTCGCACCAGCCGTAACGGTCGAGTAACCTTTGTACTGGTAAAGGTGCGAAGCGCAGCCGAACAATCGAGTCAACCAGACTCAAAACTCGCTGGTTACTCGACCGTTAGGGCATAATATCTATCAAAGAATATTCTAGTTAATTTTATTTGTTTAATCATTTAGTGCCTATGGAGAATTATCTGAATTATTTCGTGGCCTTGACCGACAAATTAATAAGGGAAATTTATGTCTGAGCTATTTATTTTAGGTTTATTTATTTGGACAGTACTTACTTACAGAAAAGAAACTCGACTTGAGCGGCAAGTAAAAAAATTTAAAACATTTCAGCAACAAATGCAAAGAAATGAGAAAGAACGACAAAATCAGGAATATCGCGAGCATCAACGTGAAAATATGCGGGAACTCGCATCAATTGCAATTGAACATTTAGAAGCTTTTCAGAGAGATATTCCCCCAAAGCTTTTTGACGAATTATTAAGCGCCATTGAAAAATATGTAGATGCTATAAAATTCGAAAAGCTTTATGAATTATATAATTTATTACGGAAATCAAAGAAAAGAACAATTTATAAGAACCTCCAAAGTTTTAGGAGATAATATGCGGTTAAATGAAGACATTGGCAAATTTGTAGCAGAGCTAGTTGGTACAATTAAAGAAGAATCTCTCGAATGGCAAAAAAAACATCAAGCTGAAATCCTTCATCTTAAAGCAGAAAGAGAGTTGGCTGAGAAAGAGCTTGCCCATAAAATCGAGGAATTAGAAACTCGTTTTAAAGAGTACAAAGTTAGGGTGCAAATGGAGGAAGAACATCAAACCAAACAATTTAGCGAATTCCTAATAAGTATCGATGACATGAAATCTAAAATGATAGAGCAATTTCGCTCTATGCCCTTACCAATAGCGCTAATGATTCATCATCATGCAACGGAATTGCTCAAACAGGCTTGGCATAATCCTGATTCAAGAGAAAAACTAAAAAATCAAAATAAATTCACAAAGCTGATGATGACCATCAGCGAGGAGTTGATTGAAGGTGCGGACAAAAAGATGTTACCAGAAAAAACCATTGAGTTAATATCAGAATAAAAATACCACGACATGTTTAATTCAATTAAAGCCCTAACAAGAAAATGCAGCCGATTTTAACCGCCGATTTTTTCAGGTAAATTTCGGGGCAGTTTAAAGTTTAGTTGTTTTGCGCAAGTTAATCCGATGCGGTTAAAACGGCTGATTTAATCGTTGTGTCGGACGGTGAAGCAAGTCCGACACAACTCGCCCTTGACCACACCGCCGCACAACCACCCCTTTCAGTCAATAGGTGACCTGAAAAGCGGCCACCTAATGACTGAAGGGCGAGTTATCCCTAACGACATTAAGCCAAGGTGTACAATAATTGGTGTTATTGGGGAAATTATTATTAATGTGAGGATGTCTCCTATGAGAAAAAAAGCGCATCAGTTATTGAAATGGGTAATTGCTTTAAAATTTATTTTTTTATCGAAGGCAATAATTGCCGGTATTATAATTGTTCCAAATGACTATCTGGCTATACAAACAGCTATTGACAGTGCGCAAGTTGGGGATACAGTTTTTGTTAAAAATGGAGATTATACTGAAATATTATCAATACGCTATCCAATAACCTTGATTGGTCAAGATATTGATAGTACACGAATATTTTTACATGAAGCATTCGAGCCCACGCCAGTTTTAAGTATTGAATCAGACAGTGGTGTTAGTGTTAAAAATATTATATTTGATGGAAGAACTTGTATTTATGAATGTTTAGGCGGTAATCATTATCCTGGAGGAGATGCTATTTCAATTAATAATTCTTCGTATGTATTATTGGATAGTATTATCGCTAGTGGCGGAAACGGCGATAGTGAAGTTGAAGAAAGTGGACGCAATGGAGGACACGGCATTAATATTCTGAATTCAACCAATGTAGCCATTTGTAATTCAACTATTAATGGTGGAGATGGTGGTATGGGCATAGGACGTGGCTCTGCACCTCTTTCAAGTGGAAGAGGTGGAAATGGAGTAAAATTATGGAGTTCGACAAATATTTTTATTCAGCATTTAGTTATTCATGGTGGCAATGGATTACCAGATGGTGGTTACGGTTTTAGGCCCTCATGGGCTGGTAATGGTATATCAGCATATTGGTATTCATCGGTTTCGGTTTCAGAAACTGAATTATATGGTGGAATTAGCGATGATTATTATAAAGGACGACCCTATAATATTGATGAAACATCGGAAATAAATTTTTTTACTGATATCAAAAAAAAAGAAATGCTAATCCCAAAAAAGAATCCAACTCTTCACCAAAATTATCCAAATCCATTTAATCCGAGCACTACGATAAAATATGCTTTACAAAAATCTGGTAATATTTTATTAAAAATCTACAATCTTTCTGGTCAAGAACTCGAAATATTGGCGAATAGATACCAAACAACTGGTGAATATGAAATAACTTGGCAATCAAAAGGATTACCAAGCGGAATATATTTTTATCGTTTGCAGTTTGGAGAATTTTCAGAAACAAAGAAACTAATATTGCAAAAGTAATTTATGTAAATATCTGTAATTAATTGCCTAATCGGATAAGCGGGGGTTTTACTCCCCCGCTCTCCACACCACCGAACGTGCGGGTCCGCATTCGGCGGTTCATCAGATTCATTACCCATTGGGATAATGAAAAGCAATCCAGAGTTCACGGGTAGAAACAAGACCCTGTTCTTTCAAATAGGCATTGGTCAGACCGCTTTGACTTCCGTAAGTCTTAGC